>CAYHFP010000008.1:0-16972 GCA_964355995.1 uncultured Candidatus Saccharibacteria bacterium
GATATCCAGAGCCGACTTAGGCCCTACCCCGCGAACATCCATTAAAACTTCAAAAAATTCGTATTCATCGTAGCTTAAAAACCCATATAAATCTAAAGCTTCTTCTTTGACATTTTGAAAGCAAAATAATTTGATATCCTCGCCAATTTCTGGTAGTTTTAATAAGCTTTGGCGCGACAAAAAAACCTTGTAGCCAATACCAGCAACTTCAACGATCACAAATTTTTCTTTTTTGAGAATAATCTTGCCACTTAAGTATGCTATCATTTTTTTAAATTATTCTAATTATACTAATTGCTCTAATTATTCTAAATAAACCATAATAAAGTGAATACCCAACCAGTTTTAGATATTTTCTAATTAGGATTTAGTTGGGTTAATTAGTATAATTAGGTCAATTAGAATAATTAAGATAACTTATTATAATGCAATTTAACCTAATCTCCAAATACAAACCCACTGGCGACCAACCTAGTGCCATAAAAGGCTTGGTTGAAAACATAAAAAATGGCATAAAAAACCAAGTGCTTTTGGGCGTTACCGGCTCCGGCAAAACTTTTACGATGGCTTCGGTTATAGAAAAAATGCAAAAACCCACCTTAATTATTTCTCCTAACAAAACTCTGGCGGCTCAACTTTATCAAGAAATGAAAGAATTTTTCCCAAATAATGGCGTGCACTATTTTGTTTCTTACTACGATTATTACCAACCCGAAGCCTATATCCCCCAAACTAACACTTATATAGAAAAAGACGCCAAAATCAACCAACTCATTGACCAACTGCGCCATTCGGCCACGCAAGATATTTTGTCGCGCAAAGACGTAATTGTAGTGGCTTCGGTTTCTTGTATCTACAACATTGGTTCTCCGGAAAACTATCAAGGTGTAGCACTAGAAATAAAAAAGGGCCAAACCATAAAACGTAAAGACTTTATTTTGCACTTAATTTCGCTTCAGTATAAAAGAAATGATATCGATTTTAAGGCCGGCACCTTTCGCGTCCGCGGAGAAATGATTGAAATTTATTTGGTAACGGGAGAAAAAATAATCCGCATAGAATTTGACGGCGAACAAATTTCCAAGATTTCTGAATCGCCCGCCGGCGTAATTTCAAATTTCAAATTTCAAATTTCAAACTTAACTCTCTTTCCTGCCACCTTTTGGGTTGCCCCACAACATAAAATTAATATTGCCATTGAAAATATAAAACTAGAACTTCAAGAAAGATTAAAAGTCCTAAAAAAACAAAACAAATTAGTAGAATACCAACGCCTTGAAGAAAAAACTAACTATGACATAGAAATGCTTCAAGAAACCGGCTTTTGCTATGGTATTGAAAATTATTCCAGCCAATTAGAATTTCGCGCACCGGGAAGCCCGCCATTTTCGCTCGTAGATTATTTTAAATACTTCAACCCCGACGGTTTTAATTTATTTATTGATGAGTCGCATATTTCGCTACCACAAATTAAGGCTATGTCGGTGGGCGACAAGGCCAGAAAAGAAACGTTAATTAATTATGGTTTTCGTTTGCCAAGCGCCATAGATAACCGCCCACTGCGGTTTGAAGAATTTGCAGAGCGCCAACCAGAGACCATTTATGTTTCTGCCACACCGGCTGAATATGAGCTAACTGCTTCGGGCAAAAATATTGTTGAGCAAATTATCAGGCCAACAGGACTTTTGGAACCTTCTATAGAAGTGCGAAAAACCGAAAACCAAATCAAAGATTTAATACAAGAAATTGAAAAAGAAATTGTCAAAAAACATCGTGTTTTAGTGATTACTCTAACCAAAAGATTAGCCGAAGAAATTTCCAGCTATCTTGAAGAACGGAAAATAAAATCTCAGTATTTGCATTCAGAAATAAAAACCATGGAACGCCCAAAAATTTTAAATGAATTTCGGCAAGGGAAATTTGATGTTTTAGTGGGAATTAATCTTTTACGCGAAGGATTGGATCTTCCCGAAGTCGCCTTGGTAGCCATTTTAGATGCCGACAAAGAAGGATTTTTAAGAAATAAAACCACCTTAATTCAAACTATGGGTCGTGCCGCCCGCCATTTGCAAGGCCGAGTAATTTTGTATGGCGATAAAATCACGATGTCGATGCAAGGCGCGATTGATGAAATAAATAGAAGAAGAAAAATCCAAGAAGCTTACAATAAAAAAAATAACATCACGCCCGAGGCAATTATCAAAGACATCCGTGATTGGGGATTTTCAAAGAAAGAAGATATTGTGG
Organism: uncultured Candidatus Saccharibacteria bacterium; assembly: GCA_964355995.1. GTDB lineage: Bacteria > Patescibacteriota > Minisyncoccia > Minisyncoccales > Staskawiczbacteraceae > VGLO01. The sequence continues at coordinate 2,248 of CAYHFP010000008.1, forward strand.
AAGAATTTTATTTAGTTAATGACAGAAAATTATTAGAAAAAGAAATGAAATTGGCGGCCAAAAATTTAGACTTTGAACGCGCATCAGAATTAAAAATATTAATAGAAAAATTAGGAAAGAAGAAATAAATCTCGCAAAAATTTAAAACCAAAAGGCGCCCCGCAGGGGCGCCTTTTGTTTTAAAAACTACTTTTTCTCTTTTTTGAGTAGATCTAAAGCATCCCTAAGAACATTAATATCATTTTCTTGCTCTAAATCCTTCAATAGGGACTGATATCTTTCTCTTTCTACTTTTAAGCCCTTAACATTTTTATCCTTGGCAAGTTTTTCTATATTTTTATTTAATTTAATCAACATTAAATTAATTATTTCTTCCCTTAAATCCTTCACTTCATCATTTTTAACTTCTTCACCTTTTTCTTTTTCGCTATCGGATAGCTTTCTTCCTTTTTTTACTGGCTTATCTAACATTCCAGATTCAACCACCAACTTTACCGACAGAATATCTAAAATAACATCGGCCGTAGATTTTGCCCCATTATTATCCCGAATATTTTGCATTTTTTCTAGAAAGCCATCAACTTTATCAAAATTTCCTAAATCCTTCTTGCTCAATTTTGTTTTATTTTTTTCGGAGTATTTGTCAGTCAAATATTCAACCTGATCCCTGACTCTGTTATCTAAATCTTCAACATCTTTATTGAACTCCATAAAATGCTCGACCTCTTTGACTAATTCTGTATTAAATTCACTTTCTTTCTTTTCTGATTTTGATGAAGTCGCTTCAACTTTTCCGTTAGTTTTTTCTTTAATAATATCCGCTATCTCGTCCACAATTGCCTTAGGTTTATAATTAGGGTCTTTCTCTTCTTTAAGAGAATCTAAATTCTGTCTCAAAACTCCCAAATCCGTCTCTTCTTCCAAAGCCTTTAAAGTTTCCTCTTTTTCATCGCCACTCAAATATCCCTCTATTTCTTCTCTTATTTTTTGCTTTGAACTCTTAATTGCTTCTTGCCTAAACTCTTCTAATTTTACTTCGCATTCGTTAATTTTATTACTAATAGTTGTCACAGCCCTTTCCATAGCTTCTGTATTTAATTGGGCAAGACCAGTTGCTTTATTATCGTAAGCCTCAAATTTAGATAATGCACCAGTAAAATAATCCACTGCCTTTTTGTCTGCGTCATCCTTAAATTCTTTAATCGCGTTACCACACAAATTCTTTCCATTTTTAATGAGATTGAAGCACTTCTCTTTTAACTCAGAGATTTTTACATCTTCAGCCTTGGATTTTACATCTTCAGCCTTAGATTCCATTTCTAATTCTTTTTCTCTTGTGCGCAAAGCAACACGTCGCTTAGCATAATCTTTTAATGCTGGGTCTAATTTTTGCTCACGTTCTGAAATCCACGTTTCAAATTCTTCGGACGACTCAAAAACCATTGTCTCTTTATTATCTAACGGAATAGTTATTTTTTCTTTAGCAAATGCATCTACTCCTTTTTTAATACCATAAAAAGCTCCAACTGGTGCTCCAATAATAGCCCCAACGGGTCCCAAAAATGCCCCCGCCAGCCCTCCACCCACTCCTCCCGCCAAGGCAAAAACTCCGCCACTTTTAACCCCTTTCCACGCACGCTCAGTGATACTGTCTTCCTGTAATTTATCAAGCCTAGTCCCGCTACTTAACGCCTCACAAGCACTAAACTTATTAATGCCAAATTTTTTCTTAAGGCCCTGTAAAAATGCCTCAAATTTGTCAGCATCAGCTTCATTACTTCTTTCTTCTTTAGAAGTCTCCTTTAAATATACTTCTTTGGCCTGTTGATATTTTTCAATTTTTATTTCTGCCATCACTGCTCCCGCCTCATCATTTTCTGGTATTTCTGCCACATTATTTTTTGGCATCTCTGCTGGATTTTTTAAAGCCTCGCCTTCTTCTTTTTTGCCCTTAGGCTTCTTTGCCAATCTTACTTCTAAATTTTTCGCAACTTGTTGATACTGCTCCCACTTTTTACGCAAAGATTCCACTTCTTCTTGGAGTCGCCAAAGCTCCATCTCGCCACTTCTAATTTTGTTAACAATTTTTGATTGATCGTATTTTTTAACTTCATCCAGTCTTTTTAAATAAAAATCATATAATTCCTGATTATTTTCCCTACCAAATCTCTCCGCATTGTCATAACAAAGCTCCCCAGCATTCTCTAAAAGATCTGCATGTTCTTGAGTTAATTTTTGTCGCTCTAAAATTTCCTCTTCTGTTTCTGGTCGTGGCTCAACCTGCATTGAATAGGCAACCTTTCCTTGACCGTCTTCATATTTTACAATTTCACCAGGAAGAAGATCTACATCTCTAAAACTATATTTTTTAGTGCCATTTTGTTCATTATTTATCAAAAGAAAATTCTTATCAATTTTCCCTTGTTCATTCCTAAATAATACGTTTTTGTATCCGTCTTCATCGCTTGGCTCGCCCTTTTTCCAATTGTTAAATTTTATACTTTTCAAATCTTTTACTAGTTCCATCTCTTTACCATCTTTGTCTAAAGGCCTATCCCCATATTCATCAAAAACTTCAAAAACCAGCTTTCCATCTTCATTAAACTTTTTTTCCTCTCCATCTTTTAGTCTTAAATAGTGTAACTTTTTAACTCCTTTTTCATCTTTTAGAAAAACGTGAGTTTCTCTGCCCTTAAATTTTTTAAGGAACCTCTCTCGGGCTTCATCGCTTTCTAAATTACTTAAAGCTTCTTTTAAATTTTTACTTTTGGGCACAGATATCTCTTTTTTGACCTCCTTCTTTTCTGGTTTTGAAATCTTAAATTCCTCATTTTGGGACACATCCAAAGATTCTGGATTTTTTCCCACAGGCGAAAGAGGGAATTTTTCATCATCCCTCATAGGCGAAAGCAAAAATTCATCAACCTTTGGTTTTTTATCTATGCGAGTTTCTCCTGAGGCATTTATCTGAGTTTCAAGCGCCTCTTGATTTTCTTTTGTTTTTTCAACCTCAGACGCCTCCTCGCTTGTTCTTATTTTTTCAGCCATAATAATGAAAATAATTAATTACTATCATCATACCACCATAAAAATAGCCGGTCAAACTTAAATCCCTTGCAAAATTTTAAATTATCTGCTAGTATAGTGATATTAAGTTCACCAAGTTATCAAGTTCATTAACTTTATAACTTTCAACTTTAAAACTTTAAACTTCGTCATATGGCAATTACAAAATCAGCTAAAAAGGCTATCAAGCAAAATAAAAAAAACAGGGAACTTAACCTTGTTTATATTGATGCAATAAAAAACATCGTAAAAGAGGCTAAAACTTTGGTTTTGCAAAAAAAATCCAAAGAAGCAAAAGAACTTTTGCCAAAAATTTACAAAGCCTTGGACAAGGCAGCAAAAGTAGGAGTTATTAAAAAAAATAACGCCTCTCGCAGAAAATCACGATTAACAAAATTAATAGAAAAAGTTAAATAAAAAACTGCCCTATGGGGCGGTTTTTTATTGCGCTATATTTGTGAAATCAGTAATTCCAGAGCCATCTCTGCTTCTATTTTTCCTGTTTTAATATCTAGGTCGCACTTAAATATTTTATAGTAAATCTCTTTTAGTTGAGCCAAAGAAAACTGCCCGCACTGAAAATAATTTTTTTTAACCACAAATGGGTGCAAGCCACTTTTTTTAACAATAGAATTATACATTAATCCCTTTTCTGCCAACTCTTTTACAATCAGTAAATTTTTAAACTGAAAGGCTATCATAGTTAATAAATAAAGTGGAGCATCACCATTGTCTAAATGTTTTTGCAAAAGACTCAGTGCCTGCTTTGTATCTTTTACGGCCAAGGCATCAATGGTTTTAAAAATGTCAGTTTCTATTTTTGGCCGAACCAAAAGCTGGACATCTTCTTTTTTAATCACAGCGCCACTTTTATATTGCACCAGTTTTTTAATCTCGCCACTCAATTGCCATAAATCAGAGCCCGCATAACTTACTAAAAGAGTCAGAGCATCAATATTAATTTTTTGTGCGCCAAATTCTTTTTGTGCCCACGCCCGCAAGTCACTGCCTTCCAGCAAGATAAATTCTTGAGATTTACATTCTTTGGCCAATGTTTTAAATATTTTTAATCGTTTATCTGGCTCTTCTTTTTCATAAATAATAATGACATCTTTTAAGTTTTCCAAATTTTTGAACTCTGTGCCAAAATCTTCCTGAAACTTTTTATTTAAAAAAAGATCCTTTATGATAATCAGCTTTGTTTCAGCAAACATTGAAGAAATCTTAAAATGATTTTGAAAATCAGCAAAATCAGTTTGATTTGCATCCAAATAAACCAAATTCAATCCGCTTTTACGGACTTCTTTATAGTGAGTTATTATTTCATCTAATTTTTGCTTTGACCGATAAGAATCCGGCCCATATAAAAATATAATCATACAACGAAGTTTTAAAGTTAAAAGTTTTAAAGTTAAAAGTTATGGAGTTATATAAAATTATAAAGTCTTAATCAACCCTGCAATTAGCCTAGATATTTCTCTGGATAGTCTATTTATTTTTTCAAATTCATCTTTTGAAATATATTTCAATTCCAACGCTACATAAGACATCGACCTAACTTCGCCGCAAGAGCCTTTAGCAATATATAAAAAGTATATAAATTCTTTATTACCTCCTCTTTCAAAACCTTCTGCAATATTGTTCCCAACACTGATAGACGCTCTTTTAATTTGATCCGTAAAACTAAAATCCCGATTATTTTTAAACAACCCATAAATCAACAAGGTCAGCTCCTTACTTTTTTGCCAAGAAATTATATCTTCAAACTTTTCTATTATCATCTTTAAAATAAAATTCAATACCTTTCAACTTTATAACTTTCAACTTTTAAACTACGGCCTCTGGCAATGGGGGCAAAAGAAGGCGCTTCTTCCACCAAATACTATTCTTTTAATCAAAAATTTACACCTTTTGCATTTCTCTCCTTCTCTTTGATAGACCCTTTTTTCTCCCTCAAAATGACCTTTTTGACCGTTAACATCTCGGTAATCAGAAAAACTATCTCCTCCAAATTCAACTCCCGTCAATAATACTTTTTTTATCGCGCCATAAAGCAATCTTAATTCTTTTGTCTTTAATTTTTCCGTTCTTGCCTCAGGGTGAATTTTACTCCACCACAGCGCTTCACTGGCATAAATATTTCCAATACCGGCAATCACTTCTGGCTTCATAATGACCTGCTTTATTTTTCCTTTTTTATTTTTTAAGATACTCTCAAATTTTTTAAAAGTAAAATCTTTTTCTAACGGCTCGGGCCCAATACTTTTAAACTCCGCCGAATTTAATAATTCTTGAGTTTCCCATAATTCAATTTTTGCAAATTTTCTGACATCAGAAAGAGCAATCATTTGGCCATTATTCAATATAAATATTATATGTAAAAAAGTATTTATTTTTTCTTCAAAGGCACTCTTTTTGATTGGCGTCCACGCATTATTTTCTAACGTCCACTTACTTACTAATAAATGCCCCGTCATTTTTTGATGAATTAATAAAGAGTAACCTTCTGATAATTCAAAAATAACATTTTTTGCCCGACGCCAAACGCGCAATATTTTTTTACCTTTTAATTCTTTTTTAAAAACCTTAAAGTCTTTTGGTTTTTTTACCAGCTTTTCCCAATCCGACCAGACATCAACAAAGGTCCTTTTAAGGACCTTTGAATGTAAACCGTTTACCGTTGTTTGGACCTCTGGCAATTCCGGCATGAAAATTCAAAAAATTTTCACCGAGTACTCAACTCGCCGTAACTTACAAAATGGTTTCTTGGGATTTTCCTCAATTTCTGTGATAGAAATCTGATTAGAATTTTTTATCGTAGCCAAAGGCTACGAGAAAAAATTATAGCAGATTTATAGCCAGAAATTGGGGAAAATACAAGAAAAACTTTTAAATGTCCATTTTGTAAGTTACGGCGATATGGTGAGTGCTTGGCAACCAATTAACTACTTTTTCTTTTTAGAAATTTTATTCGTTAAATCAAAAATTTCCCTGTCTTTAATTTGCATCTGCTCTTTTATGTTTTCCGCTTCCTCTACCAATTTTTGAAATTCCAAAGTTCTATTTTTTATTTTTCTATCTAAGGCATTAACCACTTCTTCTAAAATCAAAATTCTTGTTTTTAATTTTATATCCAAAGATTTTTTTGAATCTTCACTTTCAATATTTTTTTTCTCAAACGCTTCGGCAATTTTATTAAATACTTTGGTTAATTGACCCACTTCATCATTACTATTAAAATCTCCCCTTCTTTTAAAATCTCCTTTACTAAACCCATCGGCCGATTCTAATAATTTTTTAATGGGCATCGTAATACTTTGCCCAGCTGCAAATCCAAATAAAAAAATAAAGGCAATAAGTAAATACAAAATAACATAGGTGCTACTATTTAATGTCTGATAATTATAGCCGACAAAAGCCACGATAATAAAAATACCGGCTGTAATAATAGCTAAAGAGACTTTAAGTGAATATTTATTAATCATGCCTTTAATTTTAAAGTTACCTTTATTATATTACGCTTTACTAAAAAATAATAGTTTTAAGCCTGTCAATTAAACTATTAAACCCAAGTTCATTAAAAACCGTGCTTATTTTTCCTTTTTCGAATTTTCCAAATTCACAAGATGCTAAATTAAAATCTATATCCACATCTTTTTTAGTGGTCACCAAATGTAGTGATAAAATGGCTTTCTCTTTATTTTGTTTCAGCGCCTCCTTTACTTTGGGCTTCAGCACCGCGGTATCAGTGGCTAATTCTGCATAGAGATTTTCAATACTACTGTATCTTTGAATTAAATCCGCAGCCGTGGTTTTTCCAATTCCTGGAACGCCGGGCACATTATCCGAGGCATCTCCCGTTAAAGCCTTAAAATCATTCATTTGATCAGGCCTGACCCCAAAACGCTCTAAAACCCTAGCTTCATTATACACCACACTATCCTTTATGCCTTTACCCAAAGTATACACAAAAACTTTTTCATCAACTAATTGCAAATTATCCAAGTCCCCACTTAAAATAAAAACTTCGGCATTAGCTTTAGCTTTTTGTGCGATTGTTGCCACTAAATCGTCGGCTTCAAATCCTTCTTTTTCAAAAATAGGAACCGCCAGCGCTTCTAGCACTTGCTTCATAATCGGCATTTGAGAAATAAGTCCGTCGGGCATTGGTGCGCGATGCACTTTGTAATCTTTAAAATCTTTGTGTCGGAAGGTGGGTTTTTTAGTATCGAAACAAGCCACAATATAATTAGCTTCTACATCTTTAATAGCCTTAAATAAAATCAACAAAAATCCGTAAACAGCGTTAGTCATCTGCCCCTTACTATTAGTTAAAGGAGGCAAGGCATGAAAAGCCCGATACAAAAGTGAGTGCCCGTCAATGATAAGAAGTTTCTTTTGATTCATGATTTAAGATTTATGATTTATGAATTATAACACTTTTTCAAACAAAAAAAAGCCGGTGGAAACCACACGGCTCAGACAAAACAAACTATTTTGACTTACAGTCGGGGCAAAAATAATGACCGCTCCTTAGGAATAGATATTCATTTAGAATCACTCTTTGACAACCGGCACAACGCCGACCCATAGCCCGGTCTAAAACTACTAGGTTGTCGCAAAATGGGTTTTTGCTCCCCCAAGGATTTTCTAATGAATCCGCGGGCATAGACTCTGCTTTTGAGGATTTTATTTTCGTCTTCATGCCACCCTCCCCTAAAAAGAAAAAATAATTAAACAGAATGAACTACCGTCTCGGGCTTGTGATCTGGACAATAATAAACATCTTCCACCGAAGTTAGATATTTATTAAGCACTACTCTTTTGCAGACAGAGCAACGCTTACCCATATCATTAAGCAAAACCGCAACATCATCAACGCACGAATTCTGACTCCCCCAAGGATTTTCTGAAGAATCTTTTTTAGGCTCATTAGAAGTGGGTTTTCCACTCAAAAATCCCATACCGTTTCCCCTTCTGTAAAAAGATAAAAGAACGACACATCGCCCATGTTATCAAATATTTAATATTTATCAATGGTTATTTCTCGAACATTCTCTTTTAGATGTTTGAATTTAATTTGAATAAGATTGCTTCGTTGTGCTCGCAATGACGATGCCAATTTTTCTGGCCATTCAATGGCGACGATGTTTTCTGGGTTTCTTAATATTTCCTTGATATCTAAAAAATCCACATCTTTTTCATTTTCCAATCGGTAAAGATCTAGGTGATAGAAAAACGAAAACTTTGAATTTTGAATTTTGAACTTTGAATTTGTTTCGGATTTCGGATTTCGGATTTCGAATTTATGCATTATTACAAAAGTAGGAGAATTCACCACTTCTTTAATTCCCAAGCCTTTGGCAAGGCCTTGTAAAAACGTCGTTTTGCCGGCGCCTAAATCTCCCTGTAAAGCTAAAACCACCGCGCCCGCGGGCGCGGTGGTTGCTAAAATTCGACCAGCTAAATCTTGGCCAAGCTCTTGTGTTTCTAAAAAACTTTTTGTTATATATTTATCCACTTGATTTTTATAACTGAATAATATAGGTTAAAGCCATGAACGAAGAAATTAAAAATATCATCGCTGAAGCAAAGAATATTTGTATAATTCCATCAGAAGAAAACGAGAGCGAAAGCGTTTTAAGTGCTTTGGCTCTTTTTTATACTCTAAAAGAATTAAATAAAAATGTAAACCTCATTATTGAGCATTTTCCTGAAAAATTTGGGTTTTTAATCCCATCCTTAGATTTTATTACTTCTCCCAAAAACTTTGTTATCTCTATTCCAAAATCAGAAGCTAATGTTTCTCAAGTCTATTACGAAAAAAATGATGACAATTTAAAAATCCACCTAATGCTCGACAGTGGAAAAATTAAGAAAGAAAATATTTCTTTTTATTTTTCAGAAGCAAAACCAGACCTCATTATAACTTTGGGAATCCAAGATTTTCAAAAACAATTGTCGGGCAAATTAGACTCCTTTGGATTTTTATTAGATTCGCCAATAATAAATATTGATAATAAAGAAGAAAATACCAGATTTGGAAAAATAAATCTTATTGAAAATAGCTCTCTTTCTGAAGTGATTTTGCGCACCATAGAATCCTCATTCCCTAAACAAGAAATTAAAGGAAATACTGCTAACTGCCTTTTGGCAGGACTGACGCTCTATTACAAAAATTTTCAAAACGAAAATACTACTCCTGAAATATTTGAACTTTGCGCATCGCTTATGAAAAAAGGAGCAGACCGAAAGCAAATTATTGAAAAACTTTATAAATCTACAGCTCAAGATGTGCTTTTTACGCTACATAATATCAAGGCCTAATATTTCAAAGGGGCATTTTGGAATTTAAAACTTAACAACACTATGGACGACGAAAGAAAAAATATTTTAGGGTCAATAACTATTCCCGTTGAGATTATTAAAGATATCCAGGATAAAGTAAAAGATATTATTCAATTTGAAGAAAAAATAAAAGAGTATGTTTCTCAAAACACGACTAACCTTTTAGATGCCATTTTATTAGGAGCTATTACCCTTGAAGCTTCCGACATTCACCTTGAGCCACAAGAAGACCAAATAAGATTGCGTATAAGACTTGATGGAGTATTGCAAGATGTTGTTGTTTTCAAAAAAGAAATATATCACAACCTTTTATCCAGACTTAAATTACTATCAAAAATAAAGCTAAATGTTACCGAAAAACCTCAAGATGGCCGATTTACTATTGTTATTGAAAACTTGCCTATTGAAATAAGAACTTCCAGCCTACCAACTGAATATGGCGAATCAATTGTGATGAGAATTTTAAATCCTAAGAATTTAAAGGGACTGGAAGATTTGGGACTACGAAAAGATTTATATAATATTATAGAAAAAGAAATTAAAAAACCCAATGGCATGATTGCTATTGCGGGTCCAACTGGCTCAGGAAAAACCACCACCCTCTATGCCTTTTTGATGAAAATTTATAACTCAGAAATTAAAATTATTACTATTGAAGACCCGATTGAATATCACCTTAAGGGAGTTCAACAAACCCAAGTAGAACCAGAAGAGGGATACACCTTTGCAGCAGGTTTAATGTCTATTATTCGCCAAGACCCAGATGTTATTTTAGTTGGAGAAATACGCGATTTAGAAACTGCTAAAATATCTTTGCAGGCATCACTAACGGGCCATTTAGTGCTTTCTACTATTCACACTAATGATGTTGCGGGAATTATTTCCAGATTAATTGATTTGGGGACAAGCCCTTCTTCCATAGCTCCTGCACTCAATATGGTTGTTGGTGAGCGACTAGTGAGAAAAGTGTGCAAACAATGCTCTACCCTAGAAAATCCCGGCCCAGATGAACTTTTAGAAATAAAAAAAGGCCTCAAAAAACTATCCAAAGAAGTTGAACTACCAAAAGATTTAGACAGCATAAAAATACCTAAAATAAAAACGGGGGGATGTAAAGATTGTAATTTTACTGGCTATAAAGGCAGAAAAGGATTGTTTGAAATTTTCTTAGTTGATGCTCAAATGGAAAAGTTTATTTTAGAAAGCCCTGCGGTTTCATCTATTAAAGAATTACTAGTTGAAAAAGGAATGACCACTATTTATCAATCAGGATTAATTGAAGTTGTTTTAGGTGAAACTACACTGGAAGAGGTTAAAAAAGTTGTAGAAGAAGATTAAAAGCAAAACCCCCACACCGATTCGCCTGCGGGCAAATAATGTGGGGGCAAGAAAAAACAGCTCTGGAGTTGGAGGCGCATTGTATCTGGGATACAAGTAAAAATATGTTTAGGGTATAATCGAGCCGGAGCAAGATTAACCATACTAGAACATACTCATATAAACCTCCAACTCCAGAGCTGTTTTTGACCAATTTTATCAATTTTTAAACAATAGCTAATGTTATCACAATAAGCAAACTATGTCAAGCCTTTTAGACCTGCCTGCCGGTGAGGCAGGCGAAAAACCAAATACCGAAGAAGAAATCCTAGATTCCACTTTAAGGCCCAAAAATTGGCACGACTATGTTGGTCAAGACAAAATTAAGGAAAATATCCAAATAATTATCACCGCTGCCAAGCAACGTGGCCAATCTCCAGACCATTTATTGCTCTATGGAAGCTCGGGACTGGGCAAAACCACTCTCGCTCAACTCGTTGCCTTAGAAATGGGTAAAAAAATCAGGATTACTTCTGGACCAGCCATTGAAAGAGCTGGCGATTTGGCGGCGATTTTAACTAATTTGCAAGAAGGCGATGTTTTATTTTTAGACGAAATTCACCGGATGCACAAAAGCATTGAAGAATACATTTACCCTGCTATGGAAGACTATAAATTAAACTTAATTTTGGGAAAGGGTCCAATGGCGCGCACGATGGAATTAAAACTGCCCCACTTTACCATTATTGGAGCCACCACTCGCCCCGGACTTTTATCAGCACCTTTAAGAAATCGTTTTGGAGCCACTTTTCAATTAAATTTTTACAAACAAGAAGATATTGAAAAAATTATTGAGCGCTCAGCCAAGCTTTTAAATATTCAAATAGAAAGCGAAGCTATTAAATTAATCGCCAAACGCTCACGATTTACTCCGCGTGTTGCTAATCGTCTTTTAAAAAGAGTGCGTGATTTTGCTCAAGTTAAATCTTCAAATATTGCCACCAAAGAAATTGCCGAACATGCTTTAGAATCCCTAGAAGTTGACCACATGGGACTTGAGCCCGGAGATATTAAAATTTTACTAGCCCTCATTGAAAAATTTGATGGCGGACCTGTGGGATTGCAATCACTAGCAGCGGCGGCAATGGAAGAAGAAGATACTATTTTAGATATTTATGAGCCTTATCTGATGCAATCTGGGTTTATAGAAAGAACCCCCAAAGGACGCATCGCCTCGCGCCTAGCCTATGAACACTTAGGACTTAAAAAACGCGAGCAGAAATTATTATAGCCAAATGAAAAAGATTCTATTTTTATTTCTACTAATTGCCTTTCCAGTTTTTGTTTTGGCGGAAAATAAAATCGAAATCAATACTGCTTCATTATCCCAGCTAGAAGAAATCACTGGCGTGGGGCCAGCCACTGCCCAAAAAATAATTGATGCGCGCCCCTTTTCTTCTTTAGATGATTTATTAAGAGTTAAAGGAATTGGAGAAAAAACTTTGCAAAAAATAAAAGATCAGGGATTGGCTTATGTTTTTGGGGAAATTCAACAACCCTTCGACTCCGCTCAGGGTAAGCCCGACGAGCCGACAACGCCCGAGCCAGCTACACCAGAAAAGATTTATCCAAATAATATCTTTTTTAATGAAATATAACCGGCGCCCACAGGCTCCGACGAAACTAATGAATGGATAGAAATTTATAGTAATAATAATGCCGAAGTTGATGTGTCGGGATTTAAAATTCAAGATACCGACGGCACCATGACAACCTATCTTTTTCCAGAAAATACAAAAATAACCGCCAATGGATATTTAGTTTTAAAAAGAACCGAAACAAAAATTACCCTAAATAATGATACCGATTCTTTAAGTTTAATTTCACCAGACGGAAAGACAATAGACTCGATAAATTATACTAATGCCAAAACAAACCAATCTTATAGTAAAACCAATTCGGGGTTTAGTTGGAGCACCACTTTAACTCCCGGCGCTAAAAATAGTGTTTCGATAATATTGCCAAAGCCGAAAAAACCTGCTAATAATATAGCCGTAGCCTCGCTTATTAATTCAGTAAATTTATCGGCACCAGAAAACACTAGCCTACAAAATCAAAAAACACAAAATCCTTGGTTATTATTTTTAATTGCCATAGCAATTACTATTATTTCTGCGATAATAACTTTAATAATAAAATTAAAACTATTTTCCACCAAAGGCGGATTCGCCTCGGGCGAAAAAAAATACTAACATGTCAGGTCACTCCCATTTTAAAACTGTCGCGGCCACTAAAAATGCCAACGACGCTAAAAAAGGCAAGATTTTTTCTAAACTCGGCAGAGTTATTACTATTGCCGTTAAAGAAAAAGGGCCAGATGTTTCCAGCAACATCCAATTAAAAGCTTTGATAGAAAAAGCGAAAGAGTTTAATATGCCCAAAGAAAACATTGAACGGGCTATTAAAAAAGGGACTGGCGAATTAGTGGGTGAAGCTTTAGAAGAAGTATCTTTTGAAGGTTTTGGACCAGGAGGAACTACCCTTATTATAGATGGAATTACCGATAATAAAAACCGAACTCTTGGCGAAATTAAGGGGATTTTAAATCAATATGATGGAAAAATGGCCGGCGAGGGTGCTGTGCGGTGGATGTTTGAAAAAAAGGGTTTAATTATTATCAATCCCGAAGGAAAATCTAAAGAAGAACTAGAATTATTAGCCATTGAAGCTGGTGCTGAGGATATAAAAGAAACGGGCACTAATTTGGAAATTTACACCAAACCCGAAAATATAGATGCAGTTAAAAAATACCTAGAAGAAAAAGTAATAACCATTGAAAACTCATCAGTAGAATTTGTTGCCAAAGAAGAAGTGACTCTTGGTGAAAAAGACAAAGAAAAAAATCAAAAACTTTTCGAAGCACTAGATGAAAACGATGCTGTGCAAAATATATATTCAAACCTTAAGGTTTGAATATAATATTAAAAATAAAAATGCAAAAATTAAAATTTAGGCATCGCACTTTCGTGCGCTATATTTTTGATATTTAATTTTTAATATTTAATTTTATGATAATACTTGGGATTGATCCAGGGACAGCCATCGTCGGATATGGCGTAATTTCAACCACTATACCTAAGCACTTAAAACAAGACCGTAACCAAAAACCAAAAGTTCTTGATTTTGGATGTATTACCACCACGCAATTTAATACCGCTCCAGAAAGATTAAAAATAATCCACGAAGAAGTTTGCGCTCTGATTAAAAAACACCAGCCTGATATTATGTCGGTGGAAAATCTTTTTTTCTTTAAGAATTTTAAAACCGCTATGCCGGTTAGTCAGGCAAAAGGTGTTATTTTACTAGCGGGTGCCCAGCACCATCTCCCCATTTTTGAATTTACTCCATTGCAAGTTAAAATGACGGTAGTGGGATATGGCAGAGCCGAAAAAAAGCAAGTTCAAGAAATGACCAAACAGCTCCTAGATTTAAGTGGCTTTGATTTAAAGAAAAAAAGCCGGAAAAAAGACGATGCCTCCGATGCTTTGGGGGTTGCATTATGCGCGGTTTTAAGCTCTAAATTCCAAATCCTTAACTAAAAAAATCAAGTCTTTTCTTTAAATTTCATCTGCAAATTTGCAATAATTTAAAAACGTAGCGAACTATGTTTTTAAATTCTATCAAATTTTCGCCGTGAAATTTAAAAGAAAATACTCTGAAAGGATTTAGAACCTAGAGTTTTGAGAGGTTTTGACCTATAAATACTCCCTGTGGAAAAATAAAAGCTTGAGTCTTCACCTTAAAAAAATATTAGATTAAGAATTTATATTATTAATTTTCCTTGGATATCGTATATTTAAACCACCTGTGGAAAGGTGAAGACTTGACAATATTTTATTAAAAAATATAATAGTAAAAGTGCAAATAAAAAGTAACCAAAAGCGACTCTAATTTACGAATGACACCCGAATTTACAAATACGTATTTGTAGATT
>CAYHFP010000009.1:0-744 GCA_964355995.1 uncultured Candidatus Saccharibacteria bacterium
CCACTCAGCCACCTCTCCTAGTTACTCTGAATTGATAATCTTCAAAACTTTAAATCAATGGCGGAGGAGGTGGGAGTCGAACCCACTTAACCCGAAGGTCATGGTTTTCAAGACCATTGCACCAGCCATTATGCGCCTCCTCCGGATATATTTTTATCACAAAGTTTAGTATTTTGCAAATATGTGTTTGTAATCAGTTGCCCATACTGATATAATAAAATCATATGAGAACTACACAAAGAAAAGGAGATATTGCTGTTGCCCAGGCAATAGCAAGATTTACTAGAATGGGTTATGATGTTTTATTACCGATTACCGAATCTGCTTCGTATGATTTAATCGTTGATACCAATAAAGAGCTTAAAAAAGTTCAAGTACGCTATACTAGTGTAAGGGAGGTATCTTTGAGACGTATCCATTCCAATTCAAATGGATACGTGGTAAAAAAGACAAAGCCCAATGCTTATGATTGGCTTTATATTTTTAAGAGTAGCGGAGAGGAATATTTGATAAAAAAATGTTTGGTTAACCGTAATTCTATTGTTCCTACATCTAATTATTTGATAGAATCAAAAGAGTTGGTTATTTAAAATTGGGAGGAGTCGCATAGCGGTATTGCAGGAGATTGCTAATCTCCGCCCTTTCGGGGGCTCGTGGGTTCGAATCCCACCTCCTCCGCCATCGCCCGCCATAGCGGGATTTAACAGACAAATTCCGCCAAAAGAACGCGACGGCGGGATTCAA
>CAYHFP010000009.1:754-16598 GCA_964355995.1 uncultured Candidatus Saccharibacteria bacterium
GGGCTCGTGGGTTCGAATCCCACCTCCTCCGCACTGAATAAAATATTGGGAGAAAGCTGTGACCTTGGGTTCGTCGGGTGATGAACACTCGACGCCCGATGCTCATCATCGGGCGAGTCCCACCCTCTCCGCTAAATAAAAAGTGCCCCGCTTCGCGGGGCACTTTTTAAATTAGTAAATTATTTTTTATATGCCTGATAACAACTATCTCCCTTATCGGTGGTATAGCATCTTATTCCATTTGGATCATATCCTGTTTCACCCTTTTTAAAACATTTATTATCCTTACAAAAACCTTCTTTTTTAATCTCTTGAAAAGTAGGGCTACAATTATTGGTATCACTATCTAATTGCAAGCAATTATAATTAATCATTTCTTCGCCACTATTATCATCAAAACCATCTCCATTTCCGTCCCACATTTCCACGCACTTTTTATTTTTACAAATCCCTTCCCACCAAATTAGAGCCGGCTCAATCTTTGGTGGTTGTTTACAACTATTAAATTTTGGATTACCGACAAGAGTATGGACACAACTAATTCCACCGCCATTAGGAACACATGACCCCTGACGGTTACAACTTCCAAATTTTAAAAACTTTTGAAGCATTGGGCAGGTGTGATTTCCATTTTTAAGTTGGTAACAGCTATTTAAAGGCCCTGAAAGTCCTGTAGAACTTTGAAGACATTTTTTCCCATCCTTAGAACAATAACCAGTATAAGCAATAGGACTTGGTTGAGTAAACGGCTTATTGGAGATAAAAAACACTTGATTATCAGTTTGACCACTAACCACAGAAATCGATTGGGCTATCCATCCCTTATTTATCTGCCACCAAACATATCCATCAGCAATTTTTGGCCCGCCGGTAATAATCGCCATCGCTCCCAAATTTAATTTTGTTAAAATGGTTGCTGTAAGTGATGGCGCGCTCCGCACATTTAAAACTTTTTGAGCAACTCCTTCATCGCCGATTTTTAATCCATTAGATATCGGCTCAACTTTTTTTATTTTTTTATTTTCACTAATAATAATTGGCTTGGCATTAGAAACTCCCTGATTATCTTTCCCCGGATTTACTGCTTTTACATTTAATATACCCTCAACGGAAACCACTGACCTTGGCACCTGGACCGAAAGCACATTTTCTGTGGATTGAACAAAATCAGGAGTTAATACTAACCCATTGGCCACTACTCTAGTTTCGGGAGTAAAACCTTTTCCCACAATAGTCATCGTGGTTGGCGTTGCCATGTTCGGCTGTTGGACTACTATTGATAATGGAACGACGGTATTTATTACAGGAGGAGGGACAATATCGGATAATGCTCCCCTACAATTTGCATCAGCTAAACAGCTAGGACGAATCCTATCGGGATCACCACCAACAACACATTTTCCTAAAGGCCCTATAGAATCACAACCGGGTATTTTACTAAAAATTTCTGTACAATCTTTATCGGCATTACACTCTCCTCCCTTAAGATCCAATGAAGAAAAAACGCATTTGAAAAGAGCTTTATCGCATATTCCAAGATAATCGAGTGGAGTTGGAAGAGTAACATCTATTACTGGCGATATTGAGCATTCTGAGCTATTTTTACAACTACCCCCCGTGCCCCCAACTATACATCTACCGTCACTTGTGCAACTACGAGGGGCACAATCACTATCGCCCAAACAACCCCATATATCTCCACCCCAACTTCGAGGGACGCATTTATACTTTAAAGATTCATTTGTGCCTTCGTAGCAACCAAAAGTACAATCATCATCATTTGAACAAACTGACCCACTCCCTCCAATAATACATCGCTCACCAGCACAACGAGATTTGTTAGAACAATCTAAATCTGTTAAACAGGGAGTATTACCAAAAATTCCAGAAATACAATAATCGCCAGCACAGCTCTTCGATGATGGGAGAGGAGAAGCCAAAATCGGCGAAACCGCTGGCACCAATAAAATAAACACAATAAAAACGGCCAAAACAAATTTATACTTTAAGAAATGGTTCATAGGATAAATAAAAAAGTCAATATTTAGTTATTATAAATCTTCTAAAAATTAAACGCAACAACAAAACGATTTACAATTAGGCAATAAAAGATATAATAGAACGTGGGCAAAGATTTCAAAACTCTTCATATTTTATTTTTTTGCTCTCGTCGTTCAACGGATAGGACGCCAGGTTGCGGACTTGGTGATAGAGGTTCGATTCCTCTCGAGAGCACCAAAAAAACTTTGCCAATTGGCAAAGTTTTTTGTTTAAATTATATATCGTGTCAAAAATTTTCTTTGTAAAATTTTTGACTCATACTTATTAAAAATTTAAAATTTCAAATTAAAAATTGCGCCCCTGTATGAGGGCGGAGTTATCCACAGCTTATCCAATATTATGCGATTCCCCCTCATAAAAAGGCAAGTTGCACGAAAATAATTAAAAGAGTAAAATGTTATTACCGTAAGTTGCGAAATGCTCGCTTTAAAAAACTCTTCGCATCTTTTTTCCAAATTTTGGCTATAAATTCGCAAGAATTTTCAGACGGAGCCTTTGGCTAAGTCTAAAAATTCTATCAAATTTCTATCTCAAAATTTGAAAAAAATCTTGCGAAGGCATTTCGTAACTTACGGTAAATTACTTAACGAAATAAAAAATTAAATATTAAATATCAAAGCTACAAATTAAAAATTAAAAATTTAATCGCGCACCAGGACGCGTGGTATTCCAAAATTTTGATTTTTAATTTTTGATGTTTGATTTTACTAAAGTGCAACTAACAGTAACAAGAAGAGACGGGACAAGAGAACCATTTGATGCTGACCGAATTAATCGTTCAATTGAGCGCGCCTCTTTTGGAATGATTGATCCTATTTCTAAAGTTACGCAAGTTGCCACTGATACTCACGTTACGCTTTACGACGGTATCACCGAAGAAGAATTAGATTTTGCCACCATTAACGCCGCCGTTCAAAACATTAAAGAAGATATTGACTACGATAAAATTGCCACTCGTCTTCTCTTAAAAACCGTTTATAAAAATGTGCTGGGCGATTATAAAGGCGAAGCTGAATTAAAAGCCTTACACAAAAAACATTTTGCTGAATATATTAAAACTGGCGTAGCTAACGGAATTTTGGATAAACGAATGCAAGAAAATTTTGATTTGGAAAGACTTTCCAATGCTTTAGATATTTCCCGAGACGAATTATTTATTTATGCCGGACTCGATGGTTTATTAAATCGTTATTCTATAAAAGACAAAAAACAAAAGGCTTTTGAAACTCCTCAGTATCTTTTTATGCGCGTGGCCATGGGAAATTCTTACAATGAAAAAGATTCAACTGATTGGGCCATCAAATTTTATGAAAAAATGTCTCAGCATGAATATATTGCCGGTGGTTCTACTAATATAAATGCCGGCGCTATAAGCCCTGCACTTTCTAATTGCTTTTTACTAGAAATTCACGACGATATGGCGCACATTTCCAAATCCGTTGCCGACATTATGATGCTTTCGAAAGCTTCGGGTGGACTTGGCGCTTCTTTAACCAAATTACGTGCCACTGGCTCTCCCCTTTCTAGCAATAACACTACTTCTTCTGGCCCAACACCTTTTGCTAAAATTATCGACACTGCCATCCGCGCCATTCAACGCGGAGGAAAGAAAAAGGGCGCCCTTTGTTTTTATATGGAAAATTGGCACTATGATTTTCCTGATTTTATCAACTGGAAACAAAGCGCCGGCGATGATTATTTAAGAATGCGAACCGCCGACACCGCTGCCTATCTTTCTGATGAATTTATGCGCCGAGTTGAAGCCAAACAAGATTGGTATATGTTTGATCCAAAAGAAGTTAAAGACCTAAACGAACTTTACGGCAAAGCTTTTTCTGTAAGATACAACGAATATATTCAAATGGCCGAAGAAGGAAAATTGCGAATGTTTAAAAAAGTGCCAGCCACCGAACAATACCGCGCTATTTTAGTTGCATTGCAAACCACCAGCCACCCATGGCTTGTTTGGAAAGATGCTATCAATTTGCGCGCCCTCAACAACAATACCGGCACGATTCATATGTCCAACCTTTGCACCGAAATTTGTTTGCCCCAAGATATTAATAATATTGCGGTTTGCAACTTAGCGTCTATTAACATTGCTTCTCACTTAAAGAAAAAACAAATTGATTGGCAAAAATTAGAAGAATCTGCCAGACTCGCTGTTCGCCAACTTGATAATTTAATAGATATTAATATTTTGCCGGTGCCCGAAGCCATAAAATCTGATTCTGAAAATCGCGCCATCGGACTTGGTGTTATGGGTTTTTCTGATGCTATTGAACAATTAGGCATCCCCTACGACAGCCCTCACGCCTATGATTTTACCGACAAAATTTTTGAATTTATCAGCCATATGGCCATTGATGAATCCGCCAATTTAGCCATTGAACGCGGAGCTTACAAAAATTTTAATGGCAGTGAATGGTCAAAAGGAATGGTGCCAATTGATAGTATGGCAAGACTGGAAACCCAGCGCGAAGTAGCTATTGATATTGATAAAAAATCAAAACAAAACTGGCTAGATTGGGATGCACTACGCGCCAAAGTAAAAAACGGTATGAGAAATGCCACCTTAATGGCCGTGGCTCCAAATGCTAATATTGGTTTGGTTGCAGGAACAACTCCGGGAATTGACCCACGATTTGCGCAGGTGTTTTCACGAAATAAAATTTCCGGGAAATATTTAGACATTAACCACAATTTAGTAACGGAACTGAAAAATTTGAATTTGTGGGATATGGTTAAAAGTAAAATTATTGAACTTCAGGGAGATATTTCCAGCATCAGCGAAATTCCACTTCACATCCGCGATATTTATAAAACTTCTTTTAGCGTTTCACCTTACGCTTTCGTGGAAGTGGCGGCGCGGGCGCAAAAATGGGTAGATCAAGCCTTAAGCCGAAATATGTATTTAGACGATCGCGACATTGATAAAACGATGGACATTTACTTTTCTGCTTGGAGAAAAGGGCTCAAATCAACGTATTATTTACACATGAAACCTCGCCACACCGCCGAACAAAGCACGGTTTCAGTTAATAAATCAGAAAAATTAGGGAAAACAGGTTTTGCTTCGGTTTTTAGAGAATCAATTCAAATTAACACCGAATCTGCTCAGGTCAGCGAAGAAATAAAAATCGAAAAAACTGAAACTATTATTGAGGAAGTAAAAGAAGAAATAATTGATCAAAAACCAGTTGTTACTCCTGTTAATCCAGCCTTCGCACAAGGCTTCGGCATGGCAAGGCAAGTTTCCGGACAAATTTTTGCCAAAGTGCAAACTCAATTGCCGGCCTCAGCACAAATGAATGTCGTTTCAGAAATGCCAGAAAAACCTGTGCAAAATGATTCAGATCAGCATTGCCAAGAAAAAGTCATCGACGGAAAAGTGTATAGAGTTCACATGCCCACTGACCCACAAGAAAAATTCTTATGCGATGGATGTCAATAGTTAGAAAATAGAAATTAGAAATATAGAAAATAGAATGTGTCGTCATTGCGAGGCACACCGAAGCAATCTTCTTTGTGTCATTCCCGCGAAAACAGGAATCCAGTTTGACTTTCAAGGTCAAAAAAAGTAGATTTAAAATATGACCACCAAACAAATCCAAAAAATTGAAAAAATAGCCAATGAAAGTCAAAAATATGCGAGCAAGGCTATAAAAAAGAGTGAAGAGCTTCAGGGTATTTTAAGTTTAATGGAATACAAAATGGGCAAGAAAAACAAGCATTCATCAGTTACTAGTATTTTTAAGAAAATATTGCGTTAAAAATGAGAATCTTAACGACGCCTCGATTTGAAAAGCGTTTACATATTTTTATCAATTCACGCCCAGATCTTTCGGGAATAACGCAGAAAAAAATGAATGAAATTGCTAAGAATCCATTTTCTGCAAATCTTAAAACACATAAACTCTCGGGTTATTTAAAAGATTGTTTTGCATCAAAAATAAGCTATAATCATAGGATTGTTTTTATAATAAATGGAGATGAGCTTTGTTTTATCGACATAGGCTCTCACGACGAGGTTTATTAGTTCTCAAATTTTTATAAGAAAAAAGCCCGCGACAAATATCGCCAGGCTCAAACCCCCTTTTAACTAGTCTTCCCTGCCTTTCCAACTCGACTCACCATCATCTTTTTCTTCCTCTATCTCAATCATAGCTAGTCGATGTTTCTCCAGAATAATAGCACATTTGAATTCTTTTTTAACACGTATTTCCTTCATTTTCATATCGTGTTTTACTTTTATCTTGGCAAAACTGCACACAAAGTAGATTATTATCAACATTAAACAGCAGTAAAAAAAATTAAGGTCCATTACTCTCTCCTGATTGTAAAAGAACAGCCACACGAACGAAAATTCCATTTTTTGATTTTAGATTCTTATAAAGTTCCTGTCAAGACTTTACATCAAATTAAGAAAAAAGCTAAAATGATTCTACTCATTTAAAAAATAAACTAAATTATAGAAATCACCAAGCACTCAATGCGTTGAGTACTCGGTGAGAATTTTATAAACAAAATTCTCATGCCAATTTTAGGAAAAGCTTCGCCAGAAGATATGAATCTTCACCCCATGAAATATCAATGGGCTTATGACTTGTATAATCAAGCCGTTCGCAATACTTGGTTTCCTCACGAAATTGCTTTAAAAGAAGATTTAGAAGACTGGAACAAAATGACCGAAGACGAACGCCACGCGGTAAAATTTACCATGGCCTTTTTTAATCCGGCAGAATTAATTGTTAATCGTTCTATTGCGCTAGGAGTTTACCCTTACCTAAAATCTCCGGAATGTCATTTATACTTAGCCAAACAAATGTGGGAAGAAGCCAATCACTGCGTTTCTTTTGAATATGTGCTGGAAACTTTTCCTTTTGACCGAGAAAAAATATTTCAAGTGCACTTAGAAACCCCTTCAATGCAAGCCAAAGAAAATTATGTGATGAAATATCTTAAACGAATGACCGAAGACAAGCTAGACATCGAAACGCCCGAAGGTAAAATGGATTTTATTCGTAATTTAGTAGCCACCAATATTGTCATGGAAGGTATTTGGTTTTATTCAGGATTTATGGTGGCGCTTTCTTTCAGACAAAGAAATCAACTACGTAATTTTGGGTCAATGGTAGATTGGGTTTTGCGCGATGAAAGTTTGCATTTAAAGTTTGGCATTCAACTTATCCAAACCGTACTAGAAGAAAATGTAGAAATTTTAACCGAAAGTTTTGCTAATGAAATTCGCCAAATTATTATTGAAGGCGTAAACATTGAAACCGCTTACAATAAAGACCTCTTCCCTAACGGCATTTTAGGGCTCAACGCTGATTATGTTAACCAATACGTGCAATATGTGGCTGACAGGCGCCTTGCCGAACTTGGCCTGCCAAAACAATATAACGTAACCAATCCGGCAAAATGGATGAGCACAGCGACCGATGTTTTGGAATTAGTAAACTTTTTTGAACAACAAAACACTAAGTATGAAGTAGATTCCGGACATACGAAAAAGAAAACCGAGATTTAAGATTTACGATTCAAGATTAACGGTCCGCTTTCGGCGGACCGTTTTAGTTTGACAAAAGCCCCAAAAACCATTAATTTTAACTTAGCCCTCTGACAATTTGACTCCCCCAACCCCCCCCACGCCGCAGGAAAAAAAATCATGATCCTTCTCAATCTCCCCAAAATTTTAGTAATTGAAAGTGACCCAAAGGCTCAAAAAGAAATCCAAGACACTTTCGATGGTATCATTGAAATTATACCAGCTTACTCGATTAGACAAGCATATAGGCTATTCCTTACGCATCAAGATTTACACAGTATTGTTGTAAATATTTGTGTACCGGGCTTTTGTGTGCCGGGCTTTCGACCCAACACCCAAAGACTCATCAAAAAAATGAGGAATACATTCCGCGGCATCATAGTATCAGTATCCAGCCTTTCCCTATATAGACTGATACCCAACACATCAGTTGGTTCTGATTACAGGTGCAGCAAAACTAAAGTGGTAGGGAGAATTCTCGAACTTCTAGAACGCTAAAGCCAAGCATATCGCGCCAACCACCCAAAGGTTGGCTTTTTTTTGCTCTCTGATACAATGAGTCTATGCTGGACTTAAACACCAAAGTTGAAGAAGTGCCGAAAATTGGTTCGGCCTATCAAAAAAAATTAAAAAAACTGGGAATTAAAACCATCCAGGATTTGCTTTTTTATTTCCCCGCACGCTACGATGATTTTTCCGACATTATTCCCATTAACCAAGTTAAAGTGGGCGAAATTGCCTGCGTCCAAGGAAAAATTATTTCTATAGACCAAACTCACACCTTCAAACGCGGTATGGAAATAACCGAAGTTTTACTAGAAGATGCGACGGGGCAAATTTCGGCGCTGTGGTTTAACCAACCCTATTTAATAAAATCTCTAAAAGAAGAAGACTCTATTTGCTTGGCCGGAAAAGTCAGCCTTGGGAAAGACGGCATTTATTTAAACAATCCCGCCTACGAAAAAATTCACGAAGATTCTGAAAATCAAAACCTCACACATACTGGCCGAATTATTCCCGTTTATTCTGAAACCAAAGGCGTAACCAGTCGCTGGCTAAGGTATATTTTAAAACCATTGTTGGTGCAATTTTATTCCCAAGTTGCCGATATTCTGCCAAAAGAAATTGCAGAAAAGCACAAATTTTTACCAGTCAGTGAAGCCATCTGGCAGGCACATTTTCCCGAATCTTTTGAATTTGCCGACGCCGCCAAAGCCCGCTTTGCTTTTGAAGATTTATTCCTACTCCAACTATCAGTTTTAAAAGAAAAAAATAAATTACTGAAAAACCAAGCCCCTGCTTGCCCAATGGACGTTAAGCTCATGAAAGAATTTACCAGTTCTTTGCCATTTACCCTAACCGATTCCCAGCGTCAGTGCAGTTTTCAAATTTTAAAAGATTTAGAAAAATCTGCCCCAATGTCGCGTTTACTGCAAGGTGATGTAGGATCAGGAAAAACCGTTGTCGGCGCAATGGCGGCCCTAAATGTGGTTAAAAATGGCCATCAGGTAGCGTTTATGGCGCCAACTGAAATTTTGGCCAAACAACATTTTTTAAGCCTCACCAAAATGCTCGAAAAATTTAATGTCAAAATTGGTTTTTTAACGGGGAAAGAGGCTTCGATAAACAAGGGCGGGAAAACTACTGAAATCAAGAAAAAAGACTTATTACTCGAGTTAGAATTCGGACAAATTGATATTTTAATTGGCACCCACGCCTTAATTTCCAAAAAAGTTATTTTCTCAAAATTAGCTTTTATTATACTCGACGAGCAGCACAGGTTTGGCGTCAGCCAACGCGCCGAACTTACTAGAAACAAAAGATTAGTCCCGCACTTATTGAGCATGAGCGCTACACCAATCCCCCGCACGCTCGCCCTGACGGTTTACGGCGATTTAGATTTATCCTTAATTAAAGAAATGCCCAAAGATCGCAAAAAAATTATCACCACCGTGGTTGGAAAAAATGACCGCCAAAAAGCTTATGAATTTATCAAGGGCGAAGTTGCCAAGGGCCGAGGCGTATTTGTTATTTTCCCAAGGATAGAAGGCAAAGAAGAAAGCCAAGAACCAACATCCGGCAGTTTAGCCACTAATAATTTTATCCCGCAAAATTACAGCTTTGGTTTTACTCAAACTGCCAAAGAGGAAATCAAATCCCTAAAACAAGAATACGAACGGCTTTCCAAAGAAATTTTTCCCGATTTAAGAATCACCATGCTTTATGGAAAAATGAAGGCCGAAGAAAAGCAACTCATTATGCAAGATTTTAAAAAAGGCGAAATAGATATTTTGCTTTCTACTTCGGTGGTGGAAGTGGGTGTCGATATCCCTCGCGCTACGATAATGATGATTGAAGGTGCCGAGCGTTTTGGACTTTCGCAATTACATCAATTCCGCGGACGAGTTGGCCGAAGCGACCTGCAATCGTATTGCTTTTTATTTACGACAGAAGAAAGCCAGCAAAACCGCCAGCGCCTAAAAGCGATGGAAAAATCGAGTAACGGGTTTGAGTTGGCTGAAGAAGATTTAAAAATTCGTGGACCAGGGAGTTTATATGGTGTGGCGCAATCTGGTTTACCGGATGTGGCAATGCAAAACTTATCCAACATTTTTTTAATTGAAAAAACCCGAACCGAAGCCAAAGAATTGTTAGAAAAAGACCCTGAACTTAAAAATTATCCCCTTTTAAAAGAAAGATTAAAACAATTCACCACTAAAATCCATTTTGAATAAAACCAAAAAGCGACACTAATTACTAATCGCACTCTAATCTACTAATAAAAAACAAAAAAACAGACCAAAATCTGCTTCTTTGTTGCTATTTTTCAACTATTGACAAGAAATAACAAAGGGTGTATAATTAAATTATAGGGTTAATTTCAAGATTAAAAGTAAGAAAGGGGCAGGAAATGGTTAAGCCGAGTGAGTCACAGCAAGCCGGAATATGGATTGCTGTATTTGGAACCATTGCGGGGGCGTTCCTCGCATGGAATTATTTATCAGGGTGGATTCTCTCTCTGGTCAAGTAGAGAGTGACAAAGACCACCGATGAAACAAGGTCCCCGTAAACCAATGCGGGGCTTTTCTTTTAAATTTTTTAAAAACCCAAGAAAGGGGTTTTGCAACTCAGAGCTTCCCGACCCCTATCTTGTTTTTGGGTGACAGAAAAATTTTACTTTCGTAATTTTTCTGTCACCCAAAATCCCATATGCTTACCAAGCATTAATCTAATTTGCGCTTCCAGCGATGGAAATGACCCGAACACAATTAAAGTAACTGGCAAAAAGAGCCACTGGAAAAATACTGTCACTCTCTTAAATTTACTGACGCCTTCTGGAATTTTAGGCAACATCATGGTGCTCAAAATAGCTGAAACCAACATCCCCACCAAAGAAACCGTCATAATTCTGCCAGTTAAAATAGGTAAATTAAATGACAAAACCGTAAAGTTAAATTTATTTCCACCCAGTAAAATCGGCAACCAACCAAGCATAAAAAGCAAAAGTGCCGCGGTCGCCCAAGACCAATAACCATCAAGCAAAGTGTAAATATGGCCAACTTTATCCCAAAATTTTATTTTTTTATTCTGCAAAAACCCAAACATCACATAAGGAATTTCGGCACACCCCCAAGCCCAGCGTCTTTGTTGTTTATATTGATTAACAATAGTTCTAAAAATATTATTAGAATCCACTGCATCCATTGAAAGTGTGTAATAAATTGGCACCACGCGATAATCGCCATCATATTGCAAATAAGCGCGCCAAAAAATTCGGCTGTCGTCGGGCACCACATTATTAGGATAATCCACTTCAAAAAATACTTTGGCGGGAATGGCGTGTGAAGAATAGGTGGTTAATTTTTCGCTACGCTCTTGCTGAATCATTTGCCAAAACGTATTGGATGTTGAAACTACGCGCGCAAAGAATGTCGCTTTCCAAATATTATTATTATACACTGGCACGGGTTGGTAACTGGCGCGTAAGGGATTTTTTTCGGTTAAATAATACCACGTCAAACAAGCAAAATATTGCGGATAGACTTTAGTATCAATGTCAAAATCAGAAATTAAAATATTTTCGTAGGGAATTTTAAGCTCATCGACTAAGGCGCGCGCCATTTTCCCGGCATAAGCAACGTTAGAACCTTTTCCCGCCAACTCCCCCACAATATTATCTGGATGCACCGAAATAATAAATTTAAAAAAACGACCGGCATAATTTTTTTCTATCTCTTTGCCTGCATCAATAAATTCCTTACCGGCTCTTTCTTCCATTGCTAAAACAATAATCAATTTTTCCATCGGATAATCTGAGGCTATCAATGCATCCAAACTTTCTTGAATAATTTTGTAACCCTCTTTATAGGTTGGCAAAATAACCACGTGATAAATATCTTTCCAGCGCTTACCTTTTTCTTTATGCAGTTTTTCCATCCAATCAGTTTTTAGATGACTTTGCACTTTAAAATAAGCCATCACCTGGTGAAGGGAAAAATAAAAAATGCGGAGCAGATAATAAAAACAAAAACAAATAATAAAAATCGCCACCCACGATGGTAAAAACCAAGAAAAAACAAAGACTCCGATAAGAGTCCCTAAACTTAGCACCCCGGGAATGATTTCAAACAAGCGATATAATATTCTTTCTTTGCTATTTTTTATATCACCCGCTTTTGAGATATCAAGATACTCTGATTTTTCCATGTATTTTCTGAAAAATAATTTCGAATGACGAATTTTGAATTTTGAATCAAATTCGAATTTCTTAATTCTTCAAACACGCTTCAAAATTCATTCATTAAAAATTCAATCAAAATTCTAATTTCAAAATTAAAAATTGATCTACCTGTGCCGCCACCGGGATTTGAACCCGGGTTACAGCCTTGAAAGGGCCGTGTCCTAGACCAGGCTAGACGATGGCGGCATGTGCTTCAAATTCCAAAATGCCCGTTGAAATCTCTTCGGGTCTTTTCTCCAAATCTGGGCTGAAAAGTTTGCTATAATTTTTAGACGGAGCCTTTGGCTAAGTCTA
This sequence comes from uncultured Candidatus Saccharibacteria bacterium, assembly GCA_964355995.1. GTDB lineage: Bacteria > Patescibacteriota > Minisyncoccia > Minisyncoccales > Staskawiczbacteraceae > VGLO01. The sequence continues at coordinate 13,402 of CAYHFP010000009.1, forward strand.
AAAATTCTATCAAATTTTCATCTTCCAGATTTGGAAAAAATACCTCGAAGGCATTTTGAATTTGAAGCACTGACATATAGCGTGAATTTTAGCTTAAAAATTGAAAATTGGCAAGTTTTAGGGTAACATACCCTCATGCGAATACTAGCCATCGAAACATCCTGCGACGACACGGGAATCGCGATACTTGAAGAAATCGAGGGTGAATTCAATGTTTTATCCAATGTCGTTTCTTCTCAAACCATCCATGCAAATTATGGTGGGGTTTTTCCAATGATGGCCAAACGAGAACACCAAAAAAACTTGCTTCCAGTTTTTACACAGGCTTTAAAAGAAGCAAAATTACTAGAATTAACCAAATCGTCATTGCAAGCAAAGCGAAGCAATCTCAAAACCATAAAAAAAATTCTAGAGAAAGAAAGTGTTTTGTTTGACCAAGTATTAGAATTTTTAGAAAAATACGAAAAACCAAAAGTAGATTATATTGCCGTTACCAATGGCCCTGGGCTTGAACCCTGCCTTTGGGTTGGCGTCAATTTCGCCAAAGTGCTTTCTTTTGTTTGGGATATTCCGCTTATTCCGGTCAATCACATTGAAGCACACATCCTCGTCAACTTCTTAAATCATAAATTATACTCTAAATTAGACGGCCGTCAGAATCAGAGTATAGAGTTCCCAGCGATTTCTTTAATTGTTTCCGGCGGACATACTCAATTAATTTTAGTTAAAAGAACCCATTCGGCAAGCTCAGGGCAGGTTTTCAAATATGAAATTATCGGTGAGACACGCGACGACGCCGCCGGTGAATGTTTTGATAAATGCGCGCGAGTTTTGGGACTAGGCTATCCCGGAGGACCTGAAATTGCGCGCATAGCAGCGCAATTTCAGCCGAGCACTACGCATAGTGCTCTGGCCAGTCAAATTAAACTTCCCCGTCCAATGATTAATTCAAGATTATGATTTTAGATTTTCTGGATTAAAAACGGCAGTACTTTACGCCGACCAAAAAGTAAAAAATAAAACTAAAAAATATATTCAAAATATGTGTGCTGAAATTCAGCAATCCATTATTGATGTGTTAATTAAAAAAACCTTAAACGCTGCAAAAGATTTTGGCGCAAAAACAATTATTCTTGGCGGAGGAGTTTCAGCAAATTCCGAACTCCGCAAGCAATTTCAAATTTCAAATTTCAAATTTCAAATTCTCTTTCCGCAGAAAGAGCTGTCTACTGACAATGGTTTAATGATAGCTGTCGCCGGATATTTTAATAGAAAGAAAAAAGCCTCCTGGAAAAACCTGGAGGCCAATGCGAATTTACGAGTTGGGGCGAACTAATCACCCTTCAATATTAAATCCTTTTCACCCAACTTATCTCGAATTTCACTAAGAGTGATTTGGCCTAAACCATCCATATCGAGGAGATCTTCGGCAGTTTTCCGCACTAACTCTCCGATAGTGCTAATGCCAAGTCTCCTCATACATACCCGAGAACGAGTAGAAAGGTCGAGAACACTTATACTGCAGGAGTTCCAGTCAGCACCATTTTTCCTCTTGATGACTGATCCAATAAAATCATTCAACAACCGAGCCCTCAAACTACGGCCAAAAAGATTCTCGATGTTACAAACATGCTCTTGGGTCATTCTCAAAGTATGAGCGACTTCCTCTGATGAATGAGCTTGGCCATCATCATAACCAAACCGAAGCTTAATGACTTTACTATCTTTTCTGTGCAATTTCCTTAAAATTACCGACACCCTGCAGCGGAGCAAACTTGCCTCCTCGACCTCTAATGGTTCGGCACAAAGCAAAGATATATCAAAAAGCGAACTCAAGAACTTTTCGATAGACGAGTACCCTTGATTCACAACAATTTCTCCTATCGTAGGATTTTCGAGACTGAAAACACTAACATCTATATATCATAAAAAATTACCAGTGTCAATGATTTACGCTCCCCTGCAATTCTGATAAAGTTAACACATGAGTTCACTGAAATTAGATGGGCCTTACGACCCAAAACAAGTCGAAGATAAAATTTACAAGCTGTGGGAAGACAGCGGTTTTTTTAATCCAGACAATCTGCCAAATAATTCAAAATTCAAAATTCAAAATTCAAAATTTTCGATTATTATGCCTCCGGCAAACGCCAACGGAAATTTACACGCCGGCCACGCTTTGGTTATAACCATTGAAGATATTATGGCGCGTTATAAAAGAATGCGCGGATTTAAAACTTTGTGGCTTCCCGGACTTGATCACGCCGGTTTTGAAACCCAAGTAGTTTATGAAAAAAAATTGGAAAAAGAGGGGCGCAGTCGTTTTCAGATGGAGCCCAAACAACTTCACGACGAAATTTTACAATGGACTTTGGAAAACAAAAAGAATATTGAAAACCAAATGAAAAAAATAGGGGCTTCCTGTGATTGGTCGCGCCTGAAATTTACCCTAGATCCTCAGATTGTCGCCCAAGTCCAACAGACTTTCAAAAAAATGTATGACGATGGTTTGATTTATCGTGGCGAAAGAATTGTAAACTGGTGCTCAAAACACCAAACCTCACTATCTGATGTAGAAACCGAAAATCGCGAAAAACAAGACAAACTTTACTATTTAAAATACGGCCCATTTACCATTGCCACGGCGCGTCCAGAAACCAAGTTTGCTGATAAATACGTCGTAATGCACCCCAATGACCCAAGGTACAAAGATTATAAACAAGGGCAGAAAATAAGCCTTGAATGGATTAATGGGCCCACAGAGGCAATTGTGATTAAAGACGACTCTATAGATATGGAGTTTGGAACGGGCGTTATGACCATAACCCCATGGCATAGCGACGTGGATTTTGAAATTGCCAAAAAACACAATTTAGACAAAGAGCAAATTATTGATATGCGTGGTAAACTTTTGCCAATCGCCGGCGAATTTGCTGGCATGAAAATAACTGAAGCGCGTGAAAAAATTGTTGAAAAATTACGCGCCAAAGGATTGCTAGAAAAAATTGATGAAAAATATATTCACAGCGTGCCGGTTTGCTATAAATGCGAAACCGTTATTGAACCGCAAATTTTGCCACAATGGTTTGTAAAAATGCAGGGCTTGGCCAAAAAAGCCGGTGATGCGGTGCGTGCCAAAAAAATTACTTTTTTGCCGGATAATTATCGGAAAATATTTTTACACTGGATGGAAAATA
>CAYHFP010000010.1:0-16430 GCA_964355995.1 uncultured Candidatus Saccharibacteria bacterium
GAAGGCGAAGCTTTTTTAGCGGTGGCAAATAAATCACGCACGCGGGCCGAACCCACTCCCACAAACATTTCCACAAATTCTGAACCAGAAATACTAAAAAATGGCACATTGGCTTCTCCGGCAACGGCGCGCGCCAATAAGGTTTTTCCAACTCCCGCAGGTCCTAATAATAAAACGCCTCGGGGAATTTTAGCGCCCATGGCTAAATATTTTTTCGGGAATTTCAAAAAATCCACAATTTCTTTTAATTCTTCTTTAGCTTCTTTTAAACCCGCAGCGTCTTTGAAAGTTATTTTCTCTTTATTTTGGACGCCGGCTTCAAAAATTTTAGCTCGGGATTTGGTAAAATCAAATACTTGTCCGGCGCCGTTTTTTGCCTGACGCATCATCGTGAATAAAAAATATCCAATTAAAAGCAGGGGCAAAATACCGTAAATTAAAGCGGGCAAAAGCCAAGACCAAACACTTTCTACGGGTTTTGAAGCATCAAGCTGGACTTTTTGTAATTTTTCTTTATCAGCTCCCAAATTGAGTAATACGTCTGGCAAAACCGAATTTGATTCTTTCATAGAATCGGCGGTCTTATCGTCTGAATATGTTACTTTAATGGCGTCGCCAGAAACGGTAATTTTTTTAACACTATCTTGGTTAATACTAGTCACTAATTCTGAAAGCGAAATTTGTGTTGGCTTTTCTGATGGCAAATAAAACAAACTAAAAACCCCTCCTAAAATAAGAAGGATAATGATGGCGACAAAGAAATTTTTAATTAAAGGATTTAGTTTCATTTTAAAACAGCGACACCAATTACTAATCGCACTCGAATATACAAATACGGATTCGTAAATTAGAGTGTCATTCGCAGATTAGAGTCGCCCTATTATGAAATGATAATAGCATTTTTGGGGGAGTCTTCCAAGCCCTTGACAAATTTATAATTAAACTATAAAGTATTATCAGGGTAATTTCTAGAGTGTTTTTCAAGAGGAGCTCTTTGTGCAAAGAGAAATAATGGATCTTGCTCGGGGGAGTCTCGCGCAAGTGGAGAGTAGCTTCTACTCGGCTTTCCACGGAGGGTTTTTTCAAAAGCTTTTCCCTGACTTCAATGCTCTTAATAGGTGTAATCAAGGAAGGATTCTTCACCTTGAGGGCGACGCTCTGACGCATACGGGCAAAGTTTTTGCCCATGCTTCACAGTCGGTTTCTTTGTTTAATGAAGAGGACTTTTTTACTCTTTTGGTGGCAGCTTTGGTTCATGATATCTGCAAGCCTCAAACCCGCCAAGAAAAAGTGGATGGCAAGGTTACCTTCTTTGGTCATGCAGAAAGGGCGGCGAATCAATGTCCGGAATTTGCACGGAACGTAGGGATGGATTCTTTACAAGCCGAAAAACTCCAATGGCTCGTGGCGCGACACATGCATGCTCACGATGTAAAAAAGTGTAATTGGGGTCCCAAAAAGCGCTTGGAATTTTACAGCGCATCGGCATTTCCATTGATGCGTGAGTTGCAGGCGGCGGATGCTGTGGCAACATGGATGAATCTCGATGGCTCAAACCATGGAGAAGTTTTGCGAGATTGGTTTGTTGCGGACGAGCGAGTTTTGAGAGGAGAGTCCGAATTTGGCGACTAAGGGCATAGATTTTAATCTATGCCTATTTTTTTGCCGATTTTGTCGTAGCTTCAGAAGGTATTGACAGGATTCTATTATGGGTGTATAATTAAAATATAGGATAAATGAAGCACTTTGACAGATAAATGGCATGGGTTGCATCTTTTAGGGCATATTATTATGCGCCCCAAAAGATGCAACCCAATATAACTTATCCTGGGATTTCCAGTGAAAGTTATGCGGGGCATTTTATCAAGGGGTTTGTCATGAATTACGCATGTGTCGCAGTGACTGGAATGGGTGCCCGATGCCGTAACTGGGTTGACGGGAATGTTGATCATGGTCACGCGTTTTGTGCTCAGCACAACGCAATGGTGCGGGATGGCGGGAATGTCGACGTTGTCGGCGTTCCGAATGCCGTTTTGATGGTTTTCCTCGAGCCCTGGAAGCTCGAGGAAGATGTGTTGGGGCGACTCATCGACTTGGGTGTGCCGATGAAAGAACAGGATCGTGTGGCCAAGCAGGAAAAGCACGCTCAACACGCCGAGCAGTTCAATCGTTCCGCAAATCGATTCCGTCCCAACAACCCGGACAGCGGGGCGAAGGTTTTCGATGAGAAGCTCAAGAGAGTTTCGGCACGGATGCTTTACTGCGAGCTCTTAAATAAGTATGCATTCTGCAATCCCCACGTCCAGACCTACCCCGGTCAGCCGCATCTCAATCGCCTCGTCATCGCCTTTGGAGACAAGGCGCCGGAGAATGGAATCCCGGAGCTCAGCGAACAGGTCTGGGACGCGTTGGACGAATTCACACTACAGACTTTCCGGACAGGGGAGGTTTGGGCCAACCCTCCGCGCAATGGGGATGGTGCGGTGATCCATTCTGTCAAGTTGAGTGCGCCGGTAAACGACCGGGCGAGCTGGGAGCTCGAATTTAATGATGGACTTTACGTGGTGTGTCCCAAGTAAGGTCGTCGAGGCTCCGAATTTTGGAGCAAAGCGCCATTTCAACAGAAACGGCGCATTTTTTTTACTTGGAGTTAATCAAATTTTTCAAAAAGATTTTCGGTTTTCGCAAAAGCAATTGGTTTAAATTTTTCTAAAGTAGCTTGAATATTTTCTTGGCCTAGTAATTCTTTAGTGTTAATAATGGTACTAGAAATGTCGTTGGGTGGCATGCCAAAGGCGATTTGAAATAAGTTTGATAAAAAACTAGTGGCATAGCAACCTTTTGGCAAAGTAAAGTTGATAATGGCACCTTCGGGAATAATTTTAATATCATGAATTTCTATTTTTTCTCGGGTTAGAATTTCTCGCTTTTTCCATTGAATGGATTTAAATGGTTTTAAGTTTTCAAACGGCATGGTGATAATACTATCTTCTTTCAAGAAATCTTCATAGATTGCCCAGTCATTTTTATCTAAACTGGGTATAATGGGAAGCTTTTGCGGTAAGAGTTTTCCTTCTTGCAAATATTGAGAAATTTTTCTATTAAATAACATTGAGCTGTAGGCATAAATCCAAAGCTCCATTTGTTCTGAGATTTGATTTAGGGCACCGATAAAATCAGTTGGATTGTTTTTGAGGTGGTTTATTACTTTAGTTTCTACTTGTAAAATAATAGGGAAGGGTTTAATTAAGTCACTGATTTTTTGCCAATCACCAAAGTGTTTTTTGATTTCTTTTCGTAGATTTTTAAAGTATTGAGTTTCTTTTTGTCCTTCAGAACACAAAAAACTCATAATAGCTTTTTCATATTCGCCCTTTAAAATTAAAAGTCCCCAAAACCAATTAATAAAGCGTGGACTACCAAATCTTTGTGAATAAAAAAAGTTTAAAAAACCTTCTCGCTTTACTCCTTCCAGATTTTCAAGAAATTTTTCCTTTTTAAAAGATTCATTAGTTCTGACTAAAATAGTAAATTTATTACCCTTGAGTCCGCCCTTTTCAACAACCCCTTTACCCAAAAAAGCATCTTTTAAAAAGTAATAGGGTGATTTTAAATTTTCAACTTTATTTTTATCAACGCCTCTGAAACTTATTAATTGAGAAGTTAGAGCATCTTTATCTTTAATGCCAGCGTATTGAATTTTTTGTTTATCAATTCCCAGCGCAGAAGATATTTCTTCAACAGCTTCAATAGTGGAGAGTCCACATTTTACCAGTGTTGTGTAAAGAGTTGGGGCGTCTTCTGGGTCAGTTTCTTTTTTGGAAAATTCTGCCATGGCAACGGTTTGGATGGTATTATCTTTTAATACCTCTTCGACAATAAAATCTTGTGGCCACAATTTTAGATATCCATTGAAAATATTTTTGCGAATATGATCTGGGAAAGAAATTCCAATTTTTTCTAAAAATTCAGGGGTATGAACATGAGTTTCGCGTGCAAAAAGCTCGGGATTTTTTTTAAATTCTTGCGCTAAATATTTAAATTCTTGCTCTTTACTTTCTTTGCGATCCATATTTCTAAATTCTACCAGAGAATTTCCTAAAAAGCGACTTTTTAGTTTTTTATTTTAAAATTTGAGTAAAAAAAATGCGCTAGAGAGTTGTTTGGTTAAACAATATCTCTAGCGCTTGGTTTGTTATCGACTAGCTTCTGCTAGGCCGATTTGGTTCTTTCGAATTCCGATCGCCACGCGGTTAGGAATTTTGCCAAATTGCCGACGGGATTGACCTCCATGTTTGGCGTCCCGATGAAACTACGCATGTCTTTCATTGCACTTGGCGAGACTTCTCGCAAAGTGATGATTGGCTCGCGCGGTCCATTCATCTCCGGACATGTCCGTTCGACTCGGATAGCTACGAGACCTTCATTGTTGAGCATCTCCAGCACGGCAGATCCAATGCCTCCATTTGCCCAATCTTGAGGCGAAAGATCGGTTTCTCTTCTCATTCGAGAGATCGCTTCACGTTCTTTTTTCTGGCTCTCTAGCCATTTTGCGTGTCGCTCGACGATATACCAGAGGGACATGTTATGCTTCGCCAAATTCTTAGTTGGCTCGCTCCCCCCTTGGCAGATGTTCTTAACTTCTGCCATTGAGATTACCGGATTTCGGTTTCTCATTCCTTGCATGTAATTGAAAAACCCTCCTTCCACAAAAACCGGTCCATGGTCAATGGTGACCAATCCTTGGTCTTTGTGTTCGTCAAGTTCAAAATGCAAAAGAACGCTTCCCCCTTTCTTTAACTCTCCTTTGACCTCAGTTTCCGGGACGAAGGCCAAATACGTTCCACCTTCTTTCAGTACCTTTTCCAGAGAATGGTGGGTGGCGCGCTCTTGAAGAGTTCGCGTGTCTCGCGGCTCTCTTTTCACCTCAATCACTTCAGGAGGGTTGATCTCGCGGATTTTCGCAAGAGTCTTCGTCACCTCGTTGTGATCTTGTTGAGATGCACTCTTGCCGATGGTGAATCCATTGCCGAGAGGCTCAAGAATCTTGAGATCAAGAGCGATTTTGACAATCTCCTCTGCTTTGAGTCCGCGCAGTCTCGTTTCTGGGCCAGCTTCCCGAGGATGAGCGCATTCAGCGAGTTGCTTAAACGCCTCCAGTCGAGCTGGGATCACGCAGTGAAGCTTCAGAGATCCTTTCTTCAGATTTTCTCCATCAAGTTCCACTGATCCTTCAGTGAAATGAGCCTCGCAAAGATCTTGTGATTCTCGCCGTGATTCCACGAGGAATTCTTGATCCATCGCCAATGCAACATCGTTCGGTTCGCCGACGAGGAGAAATTGCTCGATTTCGGCGACGGGTGGTACCAAATATTCCACCACTTCAATCGCATGGGCGATTTCCTTTCGCCTTGACTCTTCTTCTTCCGCCCTCTTTTTTGCCATTGCCTCCTTGGCCTTGACACTATCTGCGATGGCTTCCAGGGCTCTGCCGAGGACGCTTGTTCGCAGAACAGAGTTCACTTTCTTTGTGGGCAGGATAGGTCCCTTCTTTCCATTGCCGTTGCTCGAAATAATCATGCTCATTGCTAATCCTTTGCCCGTTGGGCAAAAAAATCGTATGCCTCAACAAGAGCGCCGAAAAGGCGCTTCAGAATTGTTAAGGATCTAGATTCCATTATATAACATTATAGAATATTGTCAAGGTTTTTAAGGTGTAAATCAAAAGCAGGCGCCCGCGGGCGCCTGCTTTTAAAAAATCTATTTAACTAACTTTAAACTCATCCTGTGTTCCTTAACTTCAATTAACAAAATTTCAAATTTATAAGTTTCACCAATTTTCAGCGAATCTTCCATTTCTTTTTGCCCGGCAAATTCCGAAATATGGCAAAGTCCTCTAATTTTTGGCATTACTTCCACAAAAGCGCCAAAAGGGCTAAAAGAAATAACTTTTCCTTTTATAGTATCTCCCTTTTTATATTCTTTCTCTACTTTTTCCCAAGGGTTTTCTTTTAGAGCTTTCAGTGACAAAAATACTTGGTTGTTATTAATATCAATAATCTGTGCTTTGACAATTTCGCCCACTTTTACCATTTCGGCAGGGTTTTGTACTAACTGCCAATCTAATTCCGAAATGTGAATTAATCCTTCAATAGATGAATCTTTTCCGCCAACCTCTGTTTCGTCTACCAATGGGAAGCGAATAAACACACCAAAGTCAGCAATTCCAGTGATTTTTCCTTCAATAATGTCGCTTTTTTTATATTGTTTTAATATTTCTTTAATAGCTTGCTCTGTTTTGGCTTTTTCAGACAAAATAAGTTTATTTTCTGAAGCCAATAAGTCTAAAACTTTTACTTCTAAAGTTTTGCCAATGAATTTTTGTAATTCTTTTAAAATTTTGGCTTTGTCAGCATCAGCTACTCTTGGATAATTTTCAGGAGAAAGTTGCGAAACGGGCAAAAAGGCTGGCACGCCATTAATGTTAGTCAAAAGTCCGCCTTTATTAACGCCAGTAATTTTAACTTTGACAATTTCTTGGCTTTCTTTTAATTCATTTAATTTCTGCCAGCTGATTTCCTTAGTAGCGTCTTGGAGCGAAAGTTCTCGGTAACCATCTTCGTTTTCTAATTCTACTACTTTGGCGTGCACAATATCGCCGATACCCAGTGCTTTAATCACTTCTTTTACTTCATAAAACTCTCGGCCGTAAATAATTCCGGTTCCTTGAGGGCCGAGGTCAACATAAAGAGATGACCGGTCTTTGGCCACCACTCTTCCTTCTACAATTGATCCGATGCCCGAAGGGGAAATTGGATCAACTGGCGCACTTTTTTTAACAATAGCTTCTTTCATAGTAATATTAGGTCTATTTACCAATAATTTTCAACTGCAAATTGAATCTTCTGGCTAAAAATTCCCAAAAGCTTCGCGGCTTACACTCTGTGTAAACCTTGTCACTTTTTGAAATTTTCAGCTTCAAAATCTTCAATTTTCGTTTGGAATATTATTGGTCAACAGACCCATTTGATTCAGGCGGAAAACAGATATACTCTAATTCTGACGGCCGTCATAATTAGGGTATATTATTTTTCCCAGCCGAATTTTTAATAATATTTAGATTTTTTTAAGATAGGTTATATGCTACACGATTTTTTAAAATATGCAACTATTGACGCGCGCTTTTTGTAGTGTCAAACTGAAATTACGTTGTTCTTTGAAAATATCCCAATAGAAAGGAGGGTGTGGCCGTGAAAGAAATTCGTTTAGGTCTTTTTGAAATGGAAGAAGATATGCCGTGCTCTCCCGATGATATTTGCATTGAAAATTATTTTGTGCCGAAGTTTTTTTGTGAAAGAAGCTTAAACGAGGCGATCGCACGCTTGCTTTGTTTTTCTTGTAGCCATGGAAAGTGGCTTGGGGTCAGTTTCTTTAAGCTGTGCTCATTTATGGAGGAGGATTGTTTGAAGTTTAGGGCATGTAAAGTTGCCAAACAGCATCGACTTCGCTTTGAGCTGGAGCTGGCAAATTACATTTTGTTTTGCATTTTAACTTTGGGCATTTATGGTCTTTTTGCAAAAAAGCCGGAGTGTCCGAGATTTGATGCAAGGAAAATGGCAATGCCTAAAAGTGGCATTTATTGCTTTGGTCCTTGGTATATTGTGAATGCTTTAAAAAAGCTATCAAAGCAAGGTATGATTCGATGGGAAATTGATGATAGGGGAAGGATTATTCTTTTCCCGACCAGAGCTTTGGTTTGGGGAATATTTAATAGGCAATTCTTTTTTCCGTAGCGATTTTGACCCGCAGTCTTCGGACAGCGGGTTTTTTAATTTATTTTAATATGATGATTTTCATCAGGCTCTAGTTTTCCCCAAAAGTAGACGGCCGTCTACTTTTGGGATAAAATATAGTTATAAATTATAGATTATAGATATGTCTATTTATTGATAAATATATGATTAAAAAAGATAAAAAATCTTTTATTGATGAGGTCTTAAATCATTTAAAAGAAAAATCCGTCGAGTTATTGGATTTAAGTGTAAAAATTTTGCTTGAACCGAACAAGTTTATAAGAGAGAACTCTTCTAGTTTATATAGAGATTCTAGTCAAAGATATATTAGTAGGGATTATTATAATTTTAAGCGCAGTTCTTATTTTGTATTTAAAGATAATGAATTTTATCTTAGTTCTCGAGGCAGGATAGAGATTATTAAAAAAATTATAAAAGAAAAAAGAGAAGTAAAGAAATGGGATGGAAAATGGAGGGCCATCATTTTTGATATTCCAGAAAATCGAAGGAATCAAAGAAACTTCTTGAGAAAAGAATTAAAATGGATTGGATTTAAAGAACTTCAGCATAGTATTTGGATAATTCCTCATGATATTGAAAGGGAGCTTTTGTGTTTAATGAAACTTTGGCACATTGATTTTACTGGAGATATTAGGTTTTTGGTGGCGGAAAAGATTATTGGCGATGATGATTTCAGGGAAGTATTTTTTCCCCAAAAGTAGACGGCCGTCTACTTTTGGGGAAAAGTTTATGGATTATTTTTTACGAAAGTGGTGTTGAGTTGAAGTAAAAAATTGTTTGTGATAAAATGATTTCATAAACCTTAAAGCTTAAGCCTTAAAACTTAAAAACGTCACGACGTAAAGTTTCAAGATTCAAGCTTCATGATTCAAGTTTCAAGAAAATATGGCGAAAATAACTTGGGCGGGGCAGTCTTGTTTTCAAATTTCTGTTTCTAACGGAAAAGATCATTCTGCGGATATTGTCATAGATCCTTTTGATGGAAAAATTGGGCTAAAAGTCCCTAATTTTTCGGCGGATATTTTATTGGTGACTCATGACCATCATGATCATAGCAATGCAGACGCCGTCAAAGGAACGCCTTTTTTAATAGAAAGTCCGGGAGAATATGAAGCCAAAGGAGTTTTTGTCCAAGGAATTGCTTCTGCTCACGATGAAAATGGTGGCAAAGATAGGGGAATAAATACGATTTATATTTTTGAAGCCGAAGATATGAGGTTTTGTCATTTGGGAGATTTTGGTCAACGACAATTAACCGATGAACAATTGGAAAAAATAGGCAGTATTGATGTCCTAATGATTCCGGTGGGTGGGACATTTACCATTGATTCCTCAGGAGCGCAAAGGGTGATAGGACAAATTGAGCCAAAGATTGTCATTCCGATGCATTATGACCTACCTAAAATAAATGTAAAACTAGACGGAGTGGATAAATTTTTAAAGGCTATGGGCAAAAAAGAAATTGAACCGCAGGATAAATTGGTGGTTAAGGCTAGCACCTTGCCTAAAGAAAGAGATATGGAAATTGTGGTTTTAAAGCCATAATTTTATTTTTTAAATATGATAAAGAGTTTTATAGAAAAATTACGTGCTTTGCCCGAAGCTCAAAGAAAAATGATTTTTTTGATGGTTATGACAATAGTGGCGATGATAATGATTTTTACTTTAGCTCAATCTACAAAAAATAATGTGACGCAGGTGCAAAATTCTATTAGGTCAATAGATTTTCCAGAAATACCAGCGCCAAATTTTGGTGGGGTGTCTGATTCTATATATAACGAAAGCACCATGGATATATCGGAAGAAATTTTTCTAAAAATGGATGGCGAAGGTTTCTAAAAAATGTGATTATAATCTGAAATAAAGTTAGTGAGTAGTTGGTAGATTTTAAAAAATCTATCGCCTACTCACTACAAACTACAAACTAATTTATGGCAAAAGAAAAAGAAGAAAAAAAATCTATTCCTGCTAAAAAATCCGAAGAGCCAAAAGATGCGTTGCAAGCCATAGGACAGGTTAATAAAAGAGAAATTGTTAACGAATTAAAAGAATCGTATATTGATTATGCGATGTCGGTTATTGTTTCTCGAGCCTTGCCCGATGTTCGCGATGGATTAAAGCCGGTTCACCGGAAGATTTTGTTTGCCATGAATGAATTGGGGCTTTCGGCTTCAGCAAAATTTAGGAAATGCGCGGCCGTAGTTGGAGAAGTGATGGCGAAATATCATCCTCACGGAGATATGGCGATTTATGATAGTTTGACCAGAATGGCTCAAGATTTTAACTTGCGTTATCCCCTAATCGCGCCTCAGGGAAATTTTGGTTCTATTGATGGCGACGGCGCGGCTGCATCACGATATACCGAAGCGAAATTATCAAAATTGGGCGAAGAATTATTGCGTGACATTGAAAAAGATACTGTTAATTTTACTGACAACTATGATGGAACTCGCCAAGAGCCGGTGGTTTTGCCTTCGCCATTGCCACAACTTTTACTAAATGGATCTTTAGGAATTGCCGTTGGAATGGCGACCAATATTCCGCCTCATAATTTAGTGGAATTAATTGACGCCGTTTTTCATTTGCTAGATAATCCAAAAGCTGAAACTCCAGATTTGTTTGCATTTATTCAAGGGCCAGATTTTCCAACTGGCGGAATTATTTATGATCAAAAAGAAATTATTTCGGCTTATTCGCAGGGTAAGGGCTCAATTATTATGCGAGGTAAGGCAGAAATTGTAGAAAAAAAAGATGGTGTTGAGCAAATTATCATTACGGAAATTCCTTACCAAGTACTAAAATCCACTCTGGTTGAAGAGATGGCGAATTTGGTTTCGGAAAAGAAAGTAGATGGAATTCGTGATATTAAGGATTTATCTGATAGAGATGGCATGAGTATTATTGTTGATATTAAAAAAGGTTATGAGCCAGAGCGCGTGCTTAATAAACTTTATAAATTCACCAATCTTCAAAAAACCTTCCACTTAAATTTATTGGCTTTGGTGGATGGTATTCAGCCAGAAATTCTTTCTATTTCGGATGTTTTAAAATATTTTATTACTCACCGAACCGAAGTCGTCACTCGCCGAACCAAATTTGATTTAGAAAAAGCTAAACAGCGCGCGCATATTTTAGAAGGATTAATGATCGCCCTTCGAAATATTGACGCAGTGATTAAAGTTATTAAAAGCTCAAAGGACCGCGAAGACGCCAAAAATAATTTAATTAAAAAGTTTAAATTAAGCGAACTTCAAGCCGTGGCTATTTTGGAAATGAGGCTTCAGACTTTGGCTGGTTTGGAGCGTCAAAAAATTGAAGAAGAATTAAAAGCTATTTTAGAAATTATCAAAGAATTAATGGCTATTTTAAAGAGTCCAGAAAAATTAAAAGCCATTATTAAAAAAGAATTAACAGATTTGAAAGAAAAATTTGGCGACAAGCGAAGGACTAAAGTTGTCAAACAAAAATTAGGAGAAATTTCTGAAATTGATTTAGTGCCACTTGAAGACACTATTGTGACTTTAACGACTGGCGGATATATCAAAAGAATTAATCCAGCCACTTATAAAATTCAAAAGCGTGGTGGTAAGGGAATTATGGGAATGACAACGATGCAAGAAGATGTTGTTGAGCATTTTATTTATGCTTCTACGCATGATAATTTATTATTCTTTACTGATTCAGGAAAAATATTCCAAACTCAAGCTTATGAAATTCCCGAAGGCACCCGAGTGGCGCGCGGTCGTGGGCTTTCGAATTTCTTGGAAATTTCTCAAGATGAAAAAGTGTTGTCGTTAGTTTCTATTTCAAAAACCCAAACCGCTAGCGAAGAGCCCGTTAAATATTTGGTGATGGTTACCAAAAATGGTAGAATTAAAAAAACCAGCTTGGAAGAATTTGATAATGTGAGAAAAAGTGGCATTATTGCTATTAAATTAGAAAAGGGTGATGCGCTTAAAAAGGTGGTCAAAACAAGCGGTGATGATGATATTATATTAGCGACCAAGCAAGGAATTGCTATTAGGTTTAAAGAAGCAGATATCCGTCCAATGGGCCGTGCAGCTGCTGGAGTTAAAGGAATAAGGATTAAAAAGGGCGACGAAGTAATTGGAATGGACATTATCGCCGAAAATTCGAAATCCGAAACTCTAAATCCTAAACAAAAATCTGAGCAATTTTTGTTGGTGGTTATGGATAATGGGTATGGAAAACGCACTAAAATTTCTGAATATAAAGTGCAGGGACGCGGTGGTTCAGGAATAAAAACCGCTAATATTACCAGTAAAACAGGAGGTATTATATTGTCATATATTTTAGATGATTCTAGTGATGACGAAGATTTAATTGTTATTTCACAAAAAGGTAAAGTAATCAGAACGGCTACTAAATCAATTTCTGTTTTAGGAAGAGCGACTCAGGGAGTGAGAATTATGAAAATGGAAGATGGGGATAAGGTGGCTTCGGGATCTTGTTTGAAAGAATAAAAAGCGACACTAATTACTAATCGCACACTAATTTACTAATTCGTTTTTCGTATTCGTAAATTCGGGTGTCATTCGTAAATTGGGGTCGCTGAAAAAGTATGGATTTTCTAAAAGTAGAAGAAGTCTTAAATTATCTTGATATCAAAGACGATATGCAAGTC
This sequence comes from uncultured Candidatus Saccharibacteria bacterium, assembly GCA_964355995.1. GTDB lineage: Bacteria > Patescibacteriota > Minisyncoccia > Minisyncoccales > Staskawiczbacteraceae > VGLO01. Next base: position 12,460 of record CAYHFP010000010.1, read on the forward strand.
TCGGAGTTTGGTTGCGGCTCGGCCGTTTTTACTATTGCGTTGGCAAAAAAAGTAAGCAAGGGGAAGGTCTATGCTTTAGATATTCAAGAAGAAAAATTATCTGCCCTTAAAGGCAAACTAGCGATAGAAAAAATAAATAATGTCCAGACAATTCTTTGCGATTTGGAGGCTCTGCGTGGCTCTACCTTGCCAGAAAATTCTTTAGATATTGTGTTAATCCCCAACATCTTGTTTCAAGCAGAAAATAAGTATGCTATAATTGAAGAAGGAAATAGGATTTTAAAATCAGGTGGTCAGATTTTGATTATTGATTGGTTAGCAGGAAGTCCTTTTAGTCCTCAAACTGGTTTGATAAGTCCCGACGAAGTTAAAGAGATGGCTTTCAAAATGAGCCTTTCATTAAAAAGAGAATTTATTGCCGGAGATTTTCACTACGCTTTATTATTTACTAAATCTAATAATTAATAATGATTGGAAAAAATATTATTTTTTTATTTGTTTTTGTCGGTTTTTTAAGTGCCTTTAGTTTTACCTATGCTACAGACCCAGGCTCTCCGGTGATAACCCTTCCTAATCCACTAGAATCATCAGGAGTAGGTAGCTTTGCCGATTTGATAGAAAATATTACTAAATATATCGCTGGAGTTATCGGAATGGTGGCTATTTTGATGTTTGTTATTTCTGGAATTCAATTTGTAACTTCGGCTGGAAATCCCGGCAAAATAGACCAAGCCAAAAAAACCGCCATTTATGCCGCCATTGGCACGGGCATCGCTTTGGCTGGCGCTGGATTGATTGAATTAGTAAAAACAATTATATCCTACACTCCTTGAAAAGCTTCAGTAGAAGGATTAAAATTAATTAGTGCTTAATTATTATGATAAATAAAAAAGTAATTACGGCTATTTTATTATCGCTATTGCCTATAACGGCTTTAGCATTTAACTCTGGGGGAGTGCCAGATTCTGCTCCGACTCTTTTAGTGGGTGATTTAATAGATGTCTTTTTCGGTATTGTTTGGCCTGTTGTTGTTGCTTTTGCTATTATAGCTTTTATTGCATCTGCTATTTTATTTATGACTGCTCAGGATGATCCAATGAGATTAGTGCAAGCCAGACAAGCATTATTGTATGGAGTGATTGGAACATCAGTAGCCATACTAGCATTTTCAATGCCGTTTGTTATTAGAAATACAATTGGATACGGTATTTGACAAAAAATTAGCATAATGGTAATATTAATATAGCTTTGAGGTGTTTTCTCTAAATTTTAAAAACGCAGACGTCCGACGTCTAAAAATCGTCTGACGTCGGACGTCTCGTGGCGTTTTTAAAATTTAGGGGAAAGACCCGAAAATATTTTAATCGGGTATTATTTAATGTGAAGTTTAAAAAAAGGTCGGTATCACATAATTAAAAATTTTAAATATAATAAAATGAATAAAAAATTAATTACTTCAATTAATGTAGCCGTAGTATTGGCTTTGCCTGTTTTTGCTTTAGCCTTTAACCCAGGAGCAATACCAAACTCTGTCCCTGGTCTTACTATTGGAGCATTGGTTGATATCGTGTTTAGTATTGTTTGGCCAGTAGTGGTAGCTTTTTCTATCATTATGTTTATTCTCGCTGGTTTTATGTTTATGACTGCTCAAGGAGATGCAGAAAAAATCAACACAGCAAGATCATCAGTTATTTGGGGTGCAGTTGGAATTGCCGTAGCTTTGATTGCTTTCTCAATTCCATTTATCGTTAGAAACACTATCGGTAGCGGTATATAAGATTTTACTTTGGCGATGCCCCGCCAAGGCCCTGAGTGATTAAGCTCTTTCGAAGCATTTTCTCTAAATTTGGAAGGTAAAAATTTGATAGAATTTTCAGACTTAGCCAAAGGTTCCGTCTTAAAATTCTTGCGAATTTTTAACCCAAATTTAGAGAAAATGCTCGAAAAGTTATTCAAAACGAGAGCTTCGTCACTCAGGGCCTAAAAGGGGCGGGGCATAACCAAGGCAAAAAATGAGCAATAAGAATTATTTACGATTAAATTTAAAAATAAAAGATGAATAATAAAAAATTAATTATAGTATCTTCTTTGGCTTTAATCTTATCGCCAATGATTAGTTTAGCAGCTGCTGCTAGCTTGGTGCCACTTCCAGGTGTTATTACTGACCTTTTTGTCGTTATAAACGCAGTATTTGCTATTTTGTGGCCTTTATTTGCTGCTTTTGCGGTTATTATGTTTATCTATGCAGGATTTTTGTTCTTAAATGCTTCTGGAGATGCTGGAAAAGTGGGCGATGCAAGGCAAGCTGTCTTGTGGGGAACTGTGGGAATTGCTGTGGGACTTTTGGCATTCTCAATTCCATTTATCATCAAATTATTGATTGGTGTTTAGTAGTTAATTTTAAAAATGACCAACAAAAAAATAATTTTATTATCTGCGGTGGTTTTGTTTTCGTTGCCATTTTTTGTTTTGGCCACTACGGCATTTCCATCGGCGCCATTTGGTAGCACTTTTAATATTGCCACCGCAATTAATAATATTATCGCTTTCATTTGGCCAATGTTTGGTGCTTTTGCCGTCGTGATGTTTATTTACGCTGGATTTTTGTTTCTAAATGCTAGGGGAGATATGAGTAAAGTTAAAGATGCAAGAAACGCTTTGCTTTGGGGAATGGTCGGAGTGGCTGTAGCATTATTGGCGGGATGGCTTCCTTACGTGGTATTTGCACTCTTAGGTATTGTTGTTTAATTATAACTTTGAATTACGAGACTCGTTTTTCAAGGTATATTTCATAATTCAAAGTTTATGAATAAAAAAAGATTAATTACCTTATTTTCTTTAGCAACTTTGCTGTTTACTCCAGTGATTATTTTGGCTGAGGATCCGCCAGCGCCTCCTGCTTTTCCGCCGTTTGTTCCAGGAGGAGCGATTACCAATCTTACGGAAAGATTAAATAATATTTTATTCAATATCGTTGGTTTTATTTGGCCAATGTTTGCTGCTTTTGCTGTTGTGATGTTTATCTACGCCGGATTTTTGTTTTTAAATGCTAAGGGAGATTCGAGTGGTGTAAAAGAAGGAAGAAACGCCTTGCTTTGGGGAACTATAGGAGTAACTGTGGCATTATTGGCATTTTCAATCCCATTTGTCGTGGCTCTTGTTTTGGGTTTCCCGGCTTAAAATATATTTCATGAAAAATAATTTATATAAAAAATTAATTACCTTATCTATCGCTTCAGGTTTATTGATGCCCTTACTGGCTTCGGCTGGATTAGCTACTCCCTTAGATGTAGAAAAAATTATAAAGAATGTTATAAATCTGGTGATTTGGCCTATCTTTTTTGGCTTATCTATTGTAATGTTTATCTATGCTGGGTTTAAGTTTCTAACCGCCGCTGGAGATTCTTCGGCCATTAATGATGCCAAAAAGGCACTTATTTGGGCGATGGTAGGGATAGCTGTTGCTGTTATAGGGTTTTCTATTACGCCAATTATTACTACAATTCTTAGTCCATAAGATAAATTAAGCAATTGGTCGGTATTTTTTGCTCCGCATATAGTATGCGGTTTCGTTTTATATTTACATTTTGTAACTCAAAGATAATTTGCTCCCGTGGCGGAATTGGCATACGCGCTAGTCTTAGGAACTAGTGCCGCAAGGCTTAGAGGTTCGAATCCTCTCGGGAGCACAAATGAAACAGCGACTTTTTTGTCGCTGTTTTAATTTGTGCTCTGGATTCGAACCTATAAAAAAACCGCCTTTTGGCGGTTTTTTTATAGGTTATTAAGATAAATTGACTGGCTCTTTTTTAATTGATTCTGATGAATTTTTGGTAGATTCGGCAACCATTTTTGGTATTTTAACGGTTAATACGCCCTTGTCCATTTGAGCTTCGGCTTCATCAGTTCTGATGTTTTCTGGTAGAATTATTTTTCGTGAAAATAGATCGGAAGAGCACACGTCTGAACTC
>CAYHFP010000011.1:0-305 GCA_964355995.1 uncultured Candidatus Saccharibacteria bacterium
TTATTTGTAGATTCGAGTGCAATTAGTAATTGGTGTCGCCTTAACTAATGGACGAGGAACTTTTAGACTTACATAATACCATCAACGGCCCCGATGACTTTGATGATTTTACTGCCGATGATGACGAGGAAAAAGAAGAGGAAGAAGAACTAAAGGATGATGACGAAGCATCTCCTGATGAAGAGGAATAAAAATCTACAAAGATGGTGTATTAAAAAATCCCGCTTATAGCGGGATTTTTTATTGATTTTTGCCCTAAAACAGGTAATATAAAACTATTATGAATATCTTTAAAAATAAGAAAA
>CAYHFP010000011.1:315-16203 GCA_964355995.1 uncultured Candidatus Saccharibacteria bacterium
TTACTCTTGGTCGGAAAATATCTGGCCTTTTTGTTTTTAGCTTTTTGTGCCTTTATATTGTTTTTGTTTTTTTACTACACCTACAATCTCCCTCGTCCGGAAACATTTACTGAAACCCCCTTCATTCAATCAACAAAAATCTATGACCGAACGGGAAAAGTTCTTTTGTATGATATTTATGGAGAGGAAAAAAGAGAAATTGTAGCTTTTGATAAAATTTCCAATAATCTAAAAAACGCTGTTTTAGCTTCCGAAGATGCGAGGTTTTATAGTCATAATGGAATTGATGTAAAATCAATTATCCGATCAGTAGTAACAAATATAACCAACCCTAAAAACGCTTTTAGGGGAACATCAACTCTTACCCAACAACTTACTCGAGCAGTTTATCTTACTAACCAAAAAACTATTTCGCGTAAAATTAAAGAAATTGTGCTCAGCATAGAGCTGGAACGAAAATATTCTAAAGACCAAATTTTTGATTGGTATTTAAATAAAATACCCTTTGGAGAAAACACCTATGGAGCCGAAGCAGCCTCACAGGCTTATTTTAGTAAGCCCGCTTCTGATTTATCTTTATCTCAAGCCGCTACCCTCACGGGGCTTATCCCTGCGCCTAGTTATTATTCTCCATATGGTTCACATAAAAATATTTTATTACAAAAAAAGGACTATATTTTAGATAGAATGAAAGAGTTGGGATATATTAGTGAGGCAGAACTTATTGAAGCCAAAAAAGAAGAAATTGTTTTTACTAATAACACAAAACTTATTAAAGCTCCGCATTTTGTAATGTATGTTAGACAATATTTAGAAGAAAAATATGGAGAAGATTTCTTAAAAGAAAAGGGACTAAAAGTTTATACTACTTTAGATTGGAATATCCAAGAATATGCTGAGCAAGTTGTAAGAGAGGCCGATAAAACAAATGTAGAGTTTGATGCTAATAATACCGGCATGGTAGTTATTGACCCTAAAAACGGAGAAATTTTATCTTTAATTGGTTCAAAAGATTATTTTGCAGATTCTTATCCAGAAGGCTGTGACACTAAAGCTAGTGGTAGTTGTTTATTTGACCCTAAATATGATGTGGCAACTATGGGATACCGACAACCGGGGTCTTCTTTTAAACCTTTTGTTTATGCCACAGCTCTAAAAGAAGGTTATACTCCGGATACTATTTTATGGGACACTAAAACTGAATTTAACACTAATTGCACTCCTGATACTATGGGAGAAAAAGATTTTAATGGTAATGGTTGTTATCACCCCCAAAACTATGATGGCAAATACCGAGGAAAAGTATCTTTAAAATCTTCTTTAGCTCAATCACTCAATGTCCCTTCAGTAAAACTTCTTTATTTAACTGGTTTAAATGATAGCATCCAAACTGCCAAAGATTTTGGTATCACAACTCTTAATGAACCCGACCGCTATGGGCTCTCTTTGGTCTTAGGTGGAGGCGAAGTTACTTTACTGGAAATGACATCGGCTTATGGAGTTTTTGCGTCAGAGGGCCTTAAAACGCCTCCGGTGAGTATTTTAAGAATTGAGGATAGTAATGAAAATATTATTGAAAAAAATACCAAGGAATCAACTCGAGTTTTAAGCGTCCAATTAGCTAGAGAAATTAACGATATTTTGTCTGACAATAGTGCGCGTGCTCCAATGTTTGGAGAAAATAATGCCCTGCATTTTAATAATTACCAAGTAGCGGCTAAAACTGGAACGACTCAATATTTTAATGATGCTTGGACCATGGGCTATAGTCCATCTGCCGTAGTTGGTGTCTGGGTGGGGAATAATGATAATTCTTCTACTAATAAAAAAACGGGTATTGGACTAGCCGCGCCAATGTGGAGAAAAGTTATGGAAAAATTATTAACTTCTCGACCTGCAGAGAATTTTACTAAGCCAGATATACGCGAAAACACAAATCCTATTTTATTAGGGCAAATACCAGAAGACAATCCACCTCATAGTATTTTATATTATATTGATAAAAATAACCCGCAAGGACCGCCACCACAAAATCCAAGTAGCGACCCAATGTTTCTTTTTTGGGAAGAGAGTATAAAAAATTGGCTTTTAAATCCCATACTCCCAGATTCTACCATTAGTCACTAATAAAAAAGACCTACAAATTAGTAGGTCTTTTTTATTTTAAATGATAGATTTTTTAAATAGATTTAATAGGCATTACCATATAAATATAATTATTATCTCCCACTGGTTTTAAGAGACATGGGCCGTCTTCTTTACTTATATCAAAAGTAACTTCAGAACTTTTAATATTTAATAATCCATCTACTAAAAATTTATAATTAAAAGCAACTTCTACTGCCTCTCCTTCAATTTTTGCTGATAAGCTAGATTTATTTTCTCCAATATCTGAACTCTTAGAAAATACTTCTACTACATTTTTCTCAGGATTTACTATTAATTTAACTTCATTAACCTTACCAGAAAAAAGTGAAGCGGTTTTTATTTGGTTTAAAAATTCATCTCTTTTTAAAACCACATTGGTTTTGAATTTATTAGGAATAATATCTTGATAATTAGGATATTCGCCATCAATTAAGCGAGAAGTAATTTGAATTTGTGGATGTTTAACCTCAGCCATAGGCAACTCAAATAATACCTGGTTATTAGAAAAATATATTTTTAAAGTCCCTTCTTTACCATCTAAAATATTCATAATTTCCCGAGCTGGTTTTTGAGGTAAAATAAATGAATATTCTTTTTTAATAGGCGTTTCTAGATGAATATTTTTTTCGGCTAATCTAAAACTATCAGTTGCCACTACTTTAATATTATTTTTAGAAAAATTAAAATAAATACCAGAAATTTCTGGTCGACTTGCTGAAGTAAAGGCAATGTCAACTACCTGTGAAATACTCTGACAAAGTTTTTTACTATCCACCTCTAAATATTCCGCATCATCAAATTTAGGAATAATAGGAAAATCTTCTGGGTTATAGCCTTGAATTTGTGTTTTTAAATTTTCACATTCAATATACAAATCTTGACCCTTGGCTTCCATAGTAATTTTTTCATTTGGGAGTGAAGCCACAAAACTAGATAAAAATTTTGCCGGAACCACCACTTTACCTTTTTTAATAATTTTAGTTAAAATCCATATCTTAATACTGGTTTCTAAATCAGTAGAAACCAAATTCACAAAACTATCTTCAATATCTATTAAGACATTATTTAAAATAGGAAGTGACAAATTTTTACCGACAATCTTTTCAACAATATTGAGTCCGTTTTTTAAATTTTCTTTTAGTATTTCTATTTTCATAGCACCAAATTATATAAATATTTTTTATGTATATAATATAATAATTAATTTTTTAAATATCTTATTGTTGTTATTAGTGAGCGCCTTTTTGATATATTTGTAATATGTTTTAGTAGTAATTTATAGGTAATCTTTTGTGAAATAAGTTGTGGATAAAGTGTTTTTTTATAGTAATAATAATGTATAAATAATCTTGGTATAAAATATAGCTTTTTAAAAAATAAAAGTTATCAACTAAGTTATCCACTATATACTCTCTGTTTAATCAAATTTAATTCATCGGTTAAAGTGTTATTTTCTTCGCTTTCTCTGAGAATTTTTTTGTAAGCATAAATCACGGTGGTGTGGTCTTTGCCACCAAATTTTCTGGCAATAGCAGGAAAGGAATATTTTAATTCTTTTCTTAATAAAAACATCGCTACTTGTCTTGGGCGAACAATTTCTTTTCTTCTCGTTGAATCAAAAAGGTTTTTTTCTTCTAAATTATAAAATTTAGCGACGGTTTCAATTATTTTTTTATAATTTGCCACATCAAATGGCGAGAAAACAAAACCTTTTAGCAATTTTTTGGCGGTTTCTAGGTTTGGGGTATTATTATTTGTTTTATAGTAAATGAGTAAGCTATTTAAAGCCCCTTCTAGCTCTCTGATATTTTTTTTAACATTTGAGGCAATATATTCTAAAATCTCTTCTGGGAGTTGGAAATTCTTCTCCTGAAGCTTTGTTTTAAGGATAACAAGTCTTGTTTCGTATTCAGGCAAACTAATATCAGTAATCATGCCTCCTTCAAATCTTGAGCGTAGCCTTTCTTCTAATTCTGGGATGGCGTTTGGTGGCTTATCTGACGATAAAATAATCTGTTTGTTTTTTTCGTATAAAGAATTAAAAACATGGAAAAACTCTTCTTGGGTTTTTATTTTACCAGCAATAAATTGAACATCGTCTATAATAAGCACATCTATGGGGGCTAAGCTCGCTTTAAAAGCTTCCATGGTATTACTTCTAATAGCAGAAATAATATTAGAGATAAGTTTTTCAGAGGGAATATATTTTACCTTTTTTTTCTTAACCCCATCAGCAATTTTATTTCCAATAGCTTGCATTAAGTGTGTTTTTCCAAGCCCAACACCGCCATAAATAAAAAGCGGATTATAAATATGTCCGGGATTTTCTTAAATAGCTAGGGCAGCGTCGTAAGATAATTCATTAAATGATCCAACAATAAAATTTTCAAAGGTGTAGCGCGGGTTAAGGTTGGTGTCTTTATTTACTTTAAATTCATCAAACTTTAATTGTTCTATGTTTGATTTTTCAATATCGGCAATTTCTTTTTCAGCTACCTTTTTTGAAGATTGTGGATTAATGCAAAATTCTAATTCTTTAATACTACTATCAATGTCATGCATCGTCTTGAGCATTAATTTATAGTATTTATTACTTAGCCATTCCTTAGAAAAGGCATTAGGAACCGAAATAATAACTTTTTCATTTTCTTTGGCGCTGATTTCTGTGTTTTGAAACCAAGTAGCAAAATTTGCCTTAGAAATATAGAGTTGCATTTGGGCTAAAACAGATTGCCAGAGTTCGTTATTATTCATAATTTAAATTAAAAGAGGCAAAATAGAAAAATAGGGCTTTTTTATTTTGCTCGCACCATTATTTATACTGTTATGCTTTGAATTATAAAATGCCCGCTTAAAATCTCTTCGGGTCTTTTCTCCAAATTTGGGTTAAAAATTCGCAATAATTTTCAGACGGACCTTTGGTAAGTCTGAAAATTCTATCAAATTTTTACCTGCCAAATTTAGAGAAAATTTCACGAAAGCATTTTATAATTTAAAGCATTATCCTATTTTTTCTTTTTATTGATTACTTGTCAAATCTGAGTAAAATAGGCTTAAGTGTTAATAACTTGTGGATAACCTGTGGTTGGTGGTTAAATCTGGACGCATAATAAGTTTGACCAAGAAGTGTTTTTATACTATACTGACGATATCGTAATTAATTATATATCATATATTAACTTAAATATTTATACAAGAATATAAAAATAGTTGCGGTTATTTATATCATTAAATATATGTGAAGTGGCAATATTTTAATAAAAAAGTGGGTATAGTCATTTTTTATTATCATATTAGCCTTATTCACTCCTTATTATGAGTTTTACATATAATCCAAAAAAGAAAAAAAGAAAAAGAACTCACGGGTTTTTAAAACGAACCCAAACAAAAAATGGGAAGCAAGTTATTGCTAGAAGAAAAGCTAAGGGCCGAAAAAAACTAACGGTTTAGCTCTAAATTATGAAACTCTTTCGAGGCATTTTTTCCAAATTTGGAAGATGAAAATTTGATAGAATTTTTTGGCCTAGCCAAAGGCTCCGCCGAAAAATTATGGCAAGTTTTCAGCCCGAATTTGGAGAAAAAACCCGAAAAGTCTTTTAAAGCGAGAGTTTCGTAATTCAGAGCTATTTAGTATATAATGCTTCCAAGGGAAAATAGATTAACCAAAAAAAAAGACTTTGAGCTGGTTTTTAAACAGGGAAAAGTCTTTAAGGATGGATTTTTATTATTTAAAACGGCAGAAAATAATTTAGCAGAAAGTCGTTTTGGTTTTGTCGTTAGTAAAAAAATATCTACCAAGGCTAATATAAGAAATAAAGTTAAAAGGAGGTTGCGCCAAGCAGTTGGTAATAATATTGGCGAATGTAAAAGATCTTTGGATGTAGTAGTAGTTGCTCTCACTGGAATCCAAAAAAAAGAATTTATTGATATTGAGGAAGTAATTATTAAATTCATTAAAAAAATAAAATAGTAAATTTTTAATCGCGAAATTCTTTCAGAGGATTTTTTTCAAATCTTAGAACGAAAATGTGATAGAATTTTTAAACGTAACGCGTTACGTTTAAAAATTATACCCGAGGATAGCGAAGGAAGAAAATAGCCCGCAGGATATTTTCTTCCAAAGCGACGCAGGGTATATGCTTTGCATATTGCACATTTGCAGTTAAGATTTGGAAAAAAGACCTGAAATTTACTCTAGGAATTTCGTGATTAAGAATTAGATAATATGTTTGGATTTTTGGCAAATATCTTTAATGTATTTTTATATCAACCCCTTTTTAACTCTTTAGTTTTAATCTATAACTACTTACCCGGACACGACTTTGGAATAGCTATTATTATATTAACCTTAATTATTAGGGTTATTATGTATCCTCTTTCAGTAAAGGCTCTTAATTCTCAAAGAGCTCTGCAGAAATTACAGCCACAACTACAAGAAATTCAAAAAAAATATAAAGACGATAAAGAAAAACAAGGGATGGAAACCTTAGAACTTTATCGCAAAGAAAAAATAAACCCATTCAGCGGTCTTTTTTTGGCTTTAGTTCAGCTTCCTATTTTAATTGCCCTTTATAATGTTTTTTGGAATGGCTTAAATACTAAAGAGCTAGTTAAATTATATCCATTTGTGGCAAACCCTATAAATATTGATGCGATGTTTTTAGGTTTAATGGATTTATCAAAACCTAATATGCTGTTTGCGGTATTAGCTTCCATTTTGCAATTTTTCCAAACAAAAATGTTGATACCAAAACCTGTGGCTGGTCAAAAAACCAACGATATTTCTATGATGATGCAAAAACAAATGATATATTTTTTCCCATTTGTGACGGTAATTATTCTTTTAAAACTTCCCTCAGCCCTAGCCTTATACTGGATTGTGAGCGGTATTTTTTCTATTATTCAGCAGTATTTTCTTTTAAAGGAAAATAATATTTAATATCTATGAATCCAGAAGAAATTAAAAAATATAAAGAAACTATAGAGGAATTTTTAGAGAAAATGACTATGGATGATTTTTCCATAACCGAAATTAATTTAGGTGAAACAAAAAAAGACAGCACAGAAACGTTAGTGGTAAATATAGAATTAAAAGAGCCCCAAATTTTAATTGGTCAAAATGGTCAAACATTATTAGAGCTTCAGCGTTTATTAAAAATTATATTAAATAAAAAAACGCAAAATAATTTTTATTTAGATTTAGATATTAACCATTACAAAAATAAAAAAATTGATTATCTTAAATATTTAGCCAAAGATTCAGCTAATCAAGTGGCACTAACTCATCAAGAAAAAGTATTGCCAGTGATGTCTTCTTATGAAAGAAGAATAATTCACTCAGAACTTGCGGACAGGCAAGATGTGGTGACATTAAGCCAAGGAGATGAATTTAATAGATATATTACCATTAGCCCTCGTTAACCTTAAATTACAAAATGGACATTAGAAAATTTTCTTGTCTTTTTTCCAATTTCTGGCTATAAATTTGCAATAATTTTTTGGTTAAGACGCGAGCGAAACCGGCTTTGCCGGGTCGCCCGTCTCCGGAGCCGTTGGCTAAGCCGAAAAATTCTATATGGCAAGCATATATCCTGCGACGCTCGAAAGAAAACATGTTGCGACAAGTTTTTTTTCTCGCTATCCTCGGATATCAAATTTCTATCACAGAAATTGAAAAAAATCCTAAGAAACCATTTTGTAATTTAAGGTTATTAAAATATTACCAACTCTCTGCTATCGCAGAGAGTTGGTAATATAGGGTAATAAATAAAAAAGCCCCGTGAGCGGGGCTTTTTGTTTAGATTTAAAACATTAGTTAAATTCTAGGGATAAGGTCTATTCTGTATAACTTCTTTTCACCAATTAAAAATTGGTCATCATTAAGGCTTCCTATGCCGTTATTGAAAACCTTACAAGATCTATCGGTGTAATCAAAATTATTAATAATGTTATCATTATTAAGGTCAATATCATTTTTAGCATAAATGATACTGTAAAAACCTCCATCGGGTTCTATATTATTGACACAGGTTTGTTTTGGGTCAGCTGGGGTACATTCAGAAGGTGGTTTTTCTCCTCTAAATGGCTGGCCTAGCCCTCCTCCAGTTGGTGGACAAGTAGAGTCATCTGAGGGGTTACATGGCGGTCTTAAGAAGTGGTCTGGTGTTCCATTATATCCATTGGTTCCACTAGCCACACTATAGCCAGGAAATATTGAATACTGCAGGCCTATTTGGGCGTCGGTTAATTTCACAAAAAAGTTATTACTATAAAGCGTCACCTTTTTTTCACTGTCTGGTTGTGGTAGTTCAGTATATTGAGTTATGATATGGGCAGATTTGGGGTTAAAGACATTCCCATTTAGGTCAGGAAAATCAGTTGCCGCTAATTTAACACAAAGACTTCCTGGATAGGGATTAGTAATAGGTGGACTACATTCACCGGTTCCATCGGCGTTTTTATTTAAAACAACCCCATAGCGTGCGCGCACATCTGTACCACTGACAATCCGCATAGAAAGCACTTTGGCGTCCTTTATATCTTCAACGTGTTGGTTACCAAAAAGAGGTATGCGTCCGCTACTTTTTTGTATTTGGGAGGAAATACCTTCACAGCCTTCTTTTAAATAATAATAAACACCAGCGTCTTCGCCTCTTATGCTATAAGATAAGGCAGGGGTAGCAGTGGTTGCCCCTGGTCCACTTGGTCCAGCTGCAGTAGTATTATAAATACTAGAAATATTAACATAGCCACCACAGTTTAAGGGAACGGTTTTGGCGACGCTGAGGTTTACATTGCCTCCGGTTTGGTCATATAAATCTACTAAAATTGTTTTACCTAAAGTCGCACCGCAGTGATAATATAGGTCTGTATATTCTGGGTCTAATTCAGTTTTATCTGCAGTGTTGGCTATCTGGGGTGGAGCTGGTTTTAGTTTTCTGCCAGAGGGCGATGTTGGATCTGCACTTCCGGCAAGGTAAGGTCCTGGCTGAGCATTAAATTTGGCTTTTGTTGGCTTAATGAGGTCGGGATTTATGGTCATTAAAATAACAGTAGAAAACATTAAAAGAATAATTCCTAAAATTGAGCCCCAAATTCTTTCTTTTGCTTCACTGATTGCCGACGGGTTGCCGGCGGCAATTAATATTTTAATCCCACTATACACAATAGACATAACGGCGATAACGCCAGATGCCATAATAGAAAATACAAAGAGATAAAGAATATAGCCGACAAAGTCCGTATCTCCGGTTAATGAAGGTGTTCCAGGAAAAGATGGATATTCTACTTCTAGGGCCAAAACAGGTTGGCTTAATGTAAGTAGAATAAAGATAGCTAGAAAAATTTTAGAGTATAAAGATTGGTGTTTCATATTATAATATTTTACCACATTTTAGCCTTGGATTGCAAAACTCTCGTTTAAAAAGACTTTTCGGGTCTTTCCTCCGATTTTAAAAACGCCGCGAGACGTCCGACGTCAGACGATTTTTAGACGTCGGACGTCTGCGTTTTTAAAATTGGAGAAAATACCTCGAAAGAGTTTTGCAATTTGAGGCTTTGCCTTTAAATTACAAAATTAAATTAGGCTGGCGTTTGTAGTTTTCGGCGCGCTTCTCTTATTTTTTCTACTTCTCCGGGGTTAGTAGTTATAATTTGGTCTTCGGTGTAGCTCGCTTTAATGCCAATATAAACATGTTTTCTACCGGCAAAGAAAAGCCCTTCTCCAACCGATGCTTCTAAGAGCAACATTTTTTCCTGAGGAGTTAAATTAAAAGTTTTTTGTACCACTTCAATAGCAGCCGTCGATTGTTTAAGTAAAAGTTGCAGTGATGAGTTAGTAATAATGGCTTTACCATAAGTAGAGCGCATAAAGTCTTCAATGTCTTGAGTAATAGTGGTAACTCCTAGCCAATATTTTCGACCTCTTTTTACTAAACCAAATAAAAATGAAGCACCATCTTCTGATTGCATTAGCCACCAAGCCTCATCTACCACCAAAATTCTCTTTTTTATTTTTGTTCTAATAACATCCCAAATATATCTCATAATCATAAACAGGGCGATTGGTTTTAGAGAATCTTCCATATCTTTTATACCAAAAACCACAAACCCTTTAGTAATGGTTATGTTGGATTTTTGGTTAAAAAATCCGGCAAAAGTTCCTTCGGTATATTTTTTAAGTCTTCGCACTAAACCTTCTGCGCCATTCATATTTTCTAATATTTCTACAAAGTCAGACATAATAGGTGTTTTCTCTTGCCAAGTAGCGGGGTCAGAATGCACGGTAATATCTCTAATAGCATAGGTTTCAGTTAAAGCTTGGTCTAAAAGACTATCTTCTTCGGTGGTTAAGCCACCCAACATAATTCGCAAAAGTCCCACCAAATTAATAATACTTGACCGTAAAATATCTTCGGGACTATCATCGGGTCCGGGTAGTGGCAAATCAAATGGATTTACGTGGTGTCCGGAAGTTAAAGATATTTTAAAGAAGTCTCCACCAACTCCATTGGCTAAAAATTCATATTCGTTTTCTGGGTCAATAACAATCACTTCAATGCCCCACATTAAGTAGCGCAAAATTTCTAATTTTATAGCATAGGATTTTCCCGACCCCGATGTTGCAAAAACCACCGAGTTAGCATTTTCTAAAGTGAATCTATCAAATAAAACCAAGGAGTTATTGTGTCCGTTAATGCCATATAAAATTCCTTCATTAGAACTTAAATCAAAAGAAATAAATGGAAATATTGTTGAAAGAGGTTCAGTGTTCATCGGCACGCTGACCGCAAGCACATCCATTCCATAAGGGTTGGATGAAATAAATCCCTCGCGCTGTTTAAAGAGTGCTGGTTTTATATAAATTAATCGCGATTCAAAAATAGACCTTAAAGAAGTTTCTATTTCTTTTATTTTTTCTTCACTATCTTCATAAATGGTGATGTATAAGCCAAAACGAAACATTCTCTCTTGGGCCGTAATAATTCTGTTTCTTAAAGTTTCAATGTCTTGATAACCAGTTTCTAGGGCGGGGTCGGAAATAAGTCCCTTTTCTTGACGCTCTAAAACCTCCGAAGCTAATTGGGTGATTTTTGACCGTAATTTTTTTAAAATAAGTTCATTGTTTACCGGATGGATGAAAAAAGAAATATCCATCGGTGTGCTTAAATTAATGGCGGGAGAAAGCCAACCGGTGTTTAAATATCTTGGATAAGAAAAAATAAAAAAAGTCTTAGCTAGTTTTTCACCTAGTTTTATGTGGTCCTGATTTACTCCAATATATGCGGGAGCAATAATGTCTTGGACATGGATTGTCTCCTTTGGGGGAGTTTCCTCGGGCGCCTTGGGTTTATTGTTGAAAAAATTAAAGTTCATTTCTAAAAATAAATTATCAATTATCAATGACCAATTATCAATCAATAATCAATAAGTTAATTTTCAATTGTATTGGCTCTGCTGCTTTTAATAATTTTAGAAAATATTAATAATAACTCTTGGGCTTCTTTCCATAATTTTCTTATGTCGTCTTTTCCATTTGGGTTTGCTCTTGCTAATAATCTTAGCCAATGCCTAGTTTCTTTTATTTCTTTTTTTGAAATTCCAATTTTGTGAATAAAATCTTTTCTACTCTCTGCCTCTGTAGCTTCACAATAATTAGCCCCCACTGAGCCACTCGAACCAACTAATTGGCTAATAATTCTGCTATTTACCGCATCGTTTTTAATGGACCTTGTTAAATCAATTATATTTTCTGCGAATACGGCCGTTCTTTCTTCTAAATCAAAGTTATTTGCCATAGATTAGTGTCTTTATTTTCAATTGATTATTTGAAACTTGATTGATAATTGGTCATTGATAATTGAAAATTATTTTAGGAGTTCAGGTAATATTTCCGGATAATATCCATTTTCTGCTTCATTGGGATGGTGAGTTGACCAAAAAAGTTCAATTAATTCGGGAGTAGTTAGTGGCACCGCATTTAAATCGCATCGCTTAAGTCCCGTGGCTAAAAATTCCATTCTTTGCCAAAGTTGAATTTTACACTTTTGAAAATCTTCATCTTTTAGTTCTTTAATGCTGGCGCCAACTCCTAATATTTCCACGGGAGTATAGGGAATGACTACATAAAAACTTTTTACCATCACATTCTCACCCTTCACTAATTCTTTAATAAATTCCACATAAGAAGCCGTTTGGGTTTTTAGTAACTCATTGGTCTGGCTTTGTTCTAAAGCTCTTATATTATCTAAATAAGGGGTGATGTTAATATTTCTTGATTGGATAACAATTTGGCAGGTAAAATCCAAAGAATTTAAAAAGTTTTGGAAGGCATAAATAATAGCCGATTGTTCGTCAACGGATTTTAAAGCAAAGTTTATTGAGGAAACCATTAAAATTCCTCGGATACTATTATTTTTTAGAATAGTGACTCCCTCTTTTATATCTTTTATTTCTAAAAAATCCTGAGTAGCTTTTTCCATGGCGCTAATTTGAAATTTGAAATTTACAATTTGAAATCAATTTTCAATATGTGAATCTTAAATTTGAAAACGGTTTTTATTTATTAGTTGAATATGCAATTTTCCCAAATATTAGTATTAACTCTTTCGCTTCTTGCCATAAATTTCTACAATCTTTTTTAAGTTTTTCTTCACTAATAATATCCCCTATTAATTCTAGCCAGTAAAGAGTCTCTTTTGATTCTTTTTTACAAATAAAAATTTTATGTTGAAAATCTTTTTTACTTGAAGCGCCATTTGCCTCTCTATAATTTGCACCAATACTAGTGCCACAACGAATTAGCTGGTTTATCAGGGGTATGGTAATAATATCTTTGTGGCAATTTTTACAAAAAACGATTAATTCTTTAGAAAAGTTTATTGTTCTTTTTTCTAAATCGTATTCTTTTTTAAATTGAGTCATTTATTATTTTCGTATTGATTTCAAATTTCAAATTGGAAATTAAAAATTAAAAAAGCTAGTTCTCTCTTTTTAATTCAATATTCTTTTTTATTCCTTTTAATTTACTGCCACGCACTTCGTCTTCGGTTGGCCTTTTAACGTATTCTTGAGATGTAAACGAGGGCTCGTTTTTTTGTTTAGAATATAAAGCACCTTCTTTTTTCCAAACATAATTTTTTGACCCTAGTGAAAATCCAATAAAATTAAATAGTATTTTTACAGCAGATTCATTATTGATTTTAAAAAATGCTACAACAACTACAATAAGGGCGACAAGCACAGAGCCGATGGCAAAAAAGATAAAGGGCAGTATAAGGTAGAATAAAAAACATATAAGCCCTCCCCCAACAATAATAAAAAACTGCCTAAAGGTTAGGAAAAATATAATTTTAGATTCTTCTTCAATAAATTGTGGAACGGGATATTCGGACATGAAAATTTATGAAATTAATTTTCACCGAGTACTCAACGCATTGAGTGCTTGGTAAGTTTATCGTTTCACAATAAAAAATAGCGTCCTAAAGCTATTTTCAACTTATATCAAACTATAACCTAAAACCGCCAAAAAAGCAACCTATTTAAGCTTTAATAATTCCTCTTTAACAATCTCTCGGTCGCTCCAAGGTATTTTCTTACCTCCAGCTAAGCACATTAGCGGCTCTGACCCCTTACCAGTAATAATTACTGTATCTTCAGGTTTTGCCAGCTCTAGTGCCTTTTTAATGGCTTCTTTTCTGTCTATCACAATATGATATTCGCGCCCCTCTTCTATTTGGCTGGCGACTTGCTCCATAATTTCTAGCGGGTCTTCGTCATAAGGGTCTTCGTTGGTGATAATAATCTCTTTGCAATATTCGCCGGCAATCGTCCCCAAAACCGGACGCTTCCATTTGTCGCGCCCACCACCACAAGATCCCAACACACACACTAAATTTTTACCACCCAAAGATTGATAAACTTGTTTTAATTGTTCTGGCGTATGTGCATAATCCACTACCACCAAAAATGGATCGCGCGCTACGACTTCCATCCTACCGGGAATTGCCGAAACTTTTTCTAAAGCCTTTTTGCAAATTTCTAAAGAAACTCCGTAATGTTGCGCGACAGAAATTGCTGCCAGCGCGTTATGCTGATTAAAATTTCCCAGCACATTTAAATTAATTTTTATATTTTCAACTTCAAATTCAAGATCACTATTTTTTTTCGCGGAAATAATTTTAAAATTTTCATTTGGATATTGCTTGGAAATTGGAGTTTCGTCATTGGGGTTTTCAAAAGAAAAAATAACTTTTTCTTTTGCTGGAGTTTCTAAAAAGTATTTGGCGTTTTCGTCGTCAACATTTATCACGTGCACATTTTTGGCAGCGTGAAATAACTTTAATTTTTCATTTCGATAATTTTCAAATCCGCCATGCGATTCAATATGCTCCGGACTTAAATTATTAAAAACCACCGTATCAAAATTGATAAATTTATGACGAAATTGCCTGATGCCTTCGGAAGTGACTTCCAAAACCGCGTATTTACAATTCTTGCAAACTGCCTGACATAAAAATTGTTGAATTCTAAGGCGACCCGGCATTGTCATTTTTAAATTATTCTTCTTTTCTTCATCGGCAATTTTAAATCTAATGGAAGACAAAGAAGCCACGCGCTCACCATTTTCTTCCAAAATTCGGGTAATAAAATCTACCGTCGTGGATTTTCCAGATGTACCAGTAACTCCAATAACTATTAATTTGCGCGAAGGGAAAGCAAAAAACAAAGCCCCCGCCAAAGCCCAAAGCCAGTAATAAAAATCCAACAAAAAATGGGGAATAAGTTTTTTAACTATTTTTTTAATCATTATTTATTAATTTAAGGTATCACAAATTTTTAATAAAAAAAAGCCGGTGGAAACCACACGGCACTTATAGATCAAGTTATTCTTCTTCTGCCGATGCATAGGCGCGCACCGCCCTGATTACTTTTTCACGAATTTCTTTGGGTAGAGAAATGAGACCATAGAAAGCTTGGTATCCAGAAGGTTCTGATTCCACTAATCTTACATAAGACATAAATTCAGCCAGACGTTTTTTCTCATCATCCGTCATGCCGTATACTTTGGCGACTTCATTAATTCTCCCGAAGGGGATTTTTTTCCTCCCCCCCTCCCAATGAGAAACTAATGGCTGAGAGCACTTTAGCTCTTTAGCAATTTGTTTTTGACTTTTTTGATTTCTCTCGCGAATTGCTTTTAGAAAGGCACCCAAATTAGTATCTTTTTCCATACCTATTGCCCCTAAAAGAGAAATTAAATTGTTTGTGAACTATCAAAACCCTACCATTTTATTTATGAAAAGTCAATCACTTTCCTAAACTTTTGAGAGCCAGTTTTATTCTCTCTTCCATATCTTTTATATTAGCAGGAACATGTGCCAAAGCATCTTTGGCTTGTTGTTTGGAAAATCCAAGCTGAGTGAGTGCGTCTTCGGCCGGATCCTGGGCACCTTTTTTCTGTCCGCTTAATAATTGAATTTTTCCGGTTAATTCCAAAATAATGGTCATCGCCTTTTTGGCGCCGATGCCAGGGATGCCAGCAAATACCTTTTCGTCTTGTTTTAAAATTTGGTCTTTTATTTTATCCAAAGAGCCCAGTGCCGAAATATCCAGAGCCGACTTAGGTCCCACCCCACGAACATCCATGAGGACTTCAAAAAATTCGTATTCATCGTAGCTTAAAAATCCATACAAATCCAAAGCCTCTTCTTTGACATTTTGAAAACAAAATAATTTGAT
>CAYHFP010000012.1:0-15857 GCA_964355995.1 uncultured Candidatus Saccharibacteria bacterium
TCCCCCGCTTGCCAAAGTCCTATAAGTTATTTTTCCAATTCCACATTCTTTAAATATTTTCTCGTAAGATTTGGCTGCTTTTTCGTAATACGCGTCCAAATCATCTTGATTGGTATGAAAAGAATATAAATCTTTCATTTTAAATTCTCTGGTTCTCAAAATTCCAGACTTAGCACGTAATTCGTCGCGAAATTTATTTTGAATTTGAAAAACATAAAAAGGCAAATCCCGATAAGAAAAAATAACTTTTTTCGCCAGTGGAGTAATTATCTCTTCGTGCGTTGGTCCCAAAATATATTCTTTATCACCATTGGCTTTTAATTTAAAAAGAATATCTGCCAAACTTTCAATCCTCCCAGTTTTTACCCAATTTTCTTTTGGATGAAGCGCTGGCAGTAATAATTCTTGCCCATCAATGGCCTCCATATTTTTGCGAATGATGTTTTCAATATTTTTTAACACTCGAAAACCCAAAGGCAAAAAACTATAAACCCCCGCCATTAATTGATCAATATAACCAGCACGCACCAAAAGATCGTGTGAAACTGACTCAGTCCCAGAAGTTTTATTTTTCGTTGTTTTATAAAATAATTTAGATTGAAGCATACAAACGAATTTTCAATTTTCAAGTATCAATTTTCAAGTAAATGATAATTTGATAATTTAAAAATTGATTGATAATTGATAATTGGAATTTGATAATTTAGAGGCCGGCTTTCCAAAATTCTACCACTCTTGGAATATCAAATTTTATGGTGATAATAATGGACATTGTGATTAGCAAAAAGAAAAAGAAAACGGTCAATCCTTGCTCCCATTTTACGGGCACCGGTTTTTTAGCAAATTTTTCAATAATTAAAAATATTAATTTTCCGCCATCAAGTGCCGGAATGGGAAACAAATTAAATATCGCCAGCAAAACCGTCAGTGATCCAATAAAATATAAAAAGAATCCTAAGCCATATTCTACCGCGCGCGACAAAAATATAGTAATTCCAACCGGGCCGGCAAGTTGTGCACCTTCAGGTAATCCATTACCTAAAAACAAACTAGCAAAAAATCCATAAATTCCTACCAAGGCTTCCCAAGTTACTTTACCAGTATACACAATTCCTTCAAATGGCGCTCGGTACCACGGATATTTTTTTATGACATCAGCCATTCTTTCTAAAACAACACCCGTCGGCCCCTGATTTTCTGGGAAAGTAATTCTTGGCGTTAAGCTAACACTTATATCTTTTCCAGAGCGATTGATGGTTAAAGAAATTTGTTTTCCGGCGTTATCTTTTACCAAAGTTTGAAAATCTAAAACTTTATTGATACCAATAATTTTATCGCCAGATTTTATGCCAGCCAATTCTGCTGGTGAATCTTTTTGCACCTGCAAAACCACAATACTCGTATCGGTTACGCCGGCGATATCTTGGTCCCCCACCGGGATACTAGCACCAATTCCAAAAGCCACCGAGAAAATAACTGCAGCGGCAATCCAAAATGCTAACACACCACCTAAACAAATTAAGATTCGTTTCCAAATAGCAAGATTAGCAAAACTTCGGTAATCGTCCACGCCACCTTCTTCTCCATAAATTCGCACAAACGCGCCAAGCGGAATTAAATTGATAGAATATTCTGTTTCGCCAAACTTTTTTCCAAATAATTTTGGCGGATATCCGATTCCAAATTCATCAACTCTGACGCCAAATTTTTTAGCTATGATAAAATGCCCAAATTCATGGACAATCATTAGGATAATTAAACTTAGTAGGGCGATGAATAGGGTTAAAAGCATCACAAATTAATTTTCAATTTTCAATTCCCAATTTTCAATGAATTTTCAATTTGAGACTTGATTGATAATTGAATTTTGATAATTGATAATTTACAAAAGTTCTTTCTCTTTTTTCTCAATCAACTTCTTAATTTTTTCAGCAAACTCATCGATTAATTTTTGCAAAGCATCTTTGCCACGAAATTTGTCGTCTTCAGAAAGTAATTTTTCTTTTTGTGCGCTCTGAATTTTATTCCAAGCATCTTCACGCCAATGTCGCATAGTTTGACGAGATTGCTCAGCTTTTTCATTTAAAATTTTCACTAAACTATGGCGATATTCTTCGGTTAATAACGGCAAACTTAATCTGATAGTATTTTTATCAACACTCGTAGACATTCCCAAACCTGATTGCGAGATAGCTCCAGAAATAGCTTCTATATAAGAAGGATCCCAAGGCTGAATAACAATTTGATTGGATTCAGATACCGATATAGACGCTAATTGTTTTAATGAATATTTGACGCCAAGATAATTAATTTCAATATCTTCAACCAAAGACGGCGTGGCGCGCGAGGTTCTAATTTTTGCCATTTCGCCTTCTAAAAATTTGAAAGCCTTTTCAAATTCTGGTTTTGCTCTATCGATATATTCTTTAAATGTTGCCATAAAATATGAAGTTTAAAGTTTTAAAGTTGAAAGTTATAAAGTCACAAAACTTGATAAACTTTATAACTTGATAACTTTACAACTCGAGTAGTAGTATTTCTAGCGCTAATTTGGGACTCGCATTGGACACTGATACTTGGTGATTCATTTTTTCTATTAATCTTAGTATCGTTTTTATTTTTTCAATCGAATAACTTTTTAATTTCTCGCTTTGCGTCCCATCATCTTTTTGCGCTCCTATCTTAATCAATAATACATTCCTAAAATATCTTTGCAGGATTTCTAATATTTCATTAAAATTATTTTCTTGCAAATCGGCTTTTTTAGCATACTGAAATTTTTCGGCAAGATCTTGGTTAATAACATCCAATAATTCTTGAAGTATTTTCTGCTCTTTTGGTGATTCTTGATGAGTGCCCTTGGAAAAAAACTTAATCGTTTGGCATCGGGAAAAAATCGTGTTCATCAATGTTTCTGATTTGCTTGAAACTAATATAATCAGGGTCTGTCCTTTTGGCTCTTCAAGGGTTTTCAGCAAACAACTTTGCGCCTCCAAATTCATTCGCTCAGCATTTTCTATAATCACCGCTTTATATCCCCCATAATATGATTTATAACTTAAAAAAGTGTTGAGCGCGCGAATTTGATCAACATCAATTTCCATCATATCTTTTTCATTTTTCAAAGATGATTCACTCTGCACCGAAGTAACCACTAATAGATCAATCGGCAAATCGCCAGCGCCAGCACTTTTACTATTTATCAAATGAACAAATTTTTTAGCAAACCCAACCAAGTCCGCCACATCAGCCCCCGAAAATAAATAAGCGTGCGCCAACTGCCCCATTTCATATTTATTTTTTAAAAACTCAAATTGTTTTGCGTGCTCCATAAATTTTAGTATGACTTATATTACCAAAATTAAGGAGCCAATAAAAGCCTTGACAATAATCAACTAAAAGTGTATTTTTAATTAAACTTTGCTAACATAAATTCTCTAGTGAAATGCAAACGTAAGGAGAAAAAACTATGGACCTGTTAGAAGCACACGAACGAGCAATCCGTATCGCACAACGATGCGCAGATTATGTGGGCGGAGATGAAAAAGAACATGAATTCAGCGCCGCTTACTACAGCGTCATGTTAGGACTCGTTGCTAAAGAAAAAGCAAAAAGCCAAGGAGAGCCAAAACTGGATCAGGAGTCCACTAGTAGTCAACCACGTCCTGACTTCACCGATCGGCTCAGCAGAAACGATAACTCTTGGGCCATAATGGACTCGGAAGATAGCATGTGACACACTCTCAATCAAAAGCCCGCGATGCAAAGCATTCGCGGGCTCTTTTTTTGCAAAAAAAGTTCTGTAAATTAATGCGACCGCACTGATTTACAGAATTTAAGTTCCTTACAAAAATGCGCACAAAAAAAATCGGCATCAGCCGATTTTTTATTAAATAGATATTCAATTCCAGCCACATAGCCCGCAGGCAACCGAGCACTCAACGCATTGAGTGCTCGGTTTATGCGTGGCTGGCAAGCCTCCGCCAAAGCGAAGGAATTTCTTGATGTAAAAGACATTCGCCTAGCGCCCCCGATGTCTTTTATATCAAGAAATTCAAGAAGCGCCCCTTATTTTTTAACCATAACAATCTTCTTATACTCCTCCAAATGTTCCAAAACCGTTCCCGTTCCCTTAATAACACAAAACAAAGGTTCTTCTGCCACAAAACACGGAACTCCAGTGCTTTGCGCCACCAATTCATTAATTTTTGGTAACATCGCTCCCCCGCCTGACATAATAATTCCCTTATTCATAATGTCGGCAGAAAGTTCTGGTGGAGTTTCTGCTAAAACTTGCTTCGCAGATTGAATAATTTCAACCAAGACATCAGAAATTGCCTCACACACTTCATTATTGGATATTTTAATATTTCTTGGCAAACCCAAAATTAAATCTCTGCCCTGAATTTCCATAAACTTCAACTCTTTTTGAGGCATCGCTGTTCCAATTTTTATTTTTATTTCTTCAGCCGATTGTGTTCCAATCGCTAAATTATATTTCTTTTTAATATATTCGGTAATTGCTGCATCTAATTTGTCTCCCGCCACGCGAATAGAATTCCAAGCCACAATTCCTCCCAAAGAAATCACCGCAACTTCTGTTGTCCCTCCGCCAATATTAATAATCATATGTCCAGAAGAAGAATTAATAGGAATGCCGGCGCCAATCGCCGCTAAAATAGGTTCTTTGGCAACATAGG
Source organism: uncultured Candidatus Saccharibacteria bacterium (assembly GCA_964355995.1). GTDB lineage: Bacteria > Patescibacteriota > Minisyncoccia > Minisyncoccales > Staskawiczbacteraceae > VGLO01. Next base: position 4,701 of record CAYHFP010000012.1, read on the forward strand.
CTCGGCGAGCGCCGGCGGAAAGTGCTGCCTCAATCACCGCTCTTCTTTCGGTGCTCGTAATTCCAGCAGGAACTGAAATCACTAATTCTGGTTTAAATATATTAAATTTTGAAGATGTTTTAGAAATAAAGTGACGCATCATCGCCTGAGTTACTTTGTAATCTGCAATCACGCCATCTTTCATGGGTCTGTATACTTTAATATCAGAAGGCGTTCTGCCAATCATTTCTTTCGCTTCCTCGCCAACCGCTAAAATGCGATTATCAAACAAAGAAACAGCAACCACCGATGGTTCGCTTAAAACAACTCCTTTGCCTCGCACATAAACGAGGGAGTTACAAGTTCCTAAATCAATGGCTATTTTGTTGTTGAACATGAAAATTTATGAAATTAATTTTCACCGAGCACTCAACGCATTGAGTGCTTGGTTATTCCTATTTATTTAAACTATTTTTACCAAGCACAGAAATATTTCATATTTTGTACTCGGTTAAACGCTCACGCGTTTAATATCCGCTCCCAGCTTCTGAAGTCGCTCTTCTATTCTCTCATAACCCCTATCAATATGATAGATGTCATTAATAATCGTTTTTCCATTGGCCATCAATCCTGCCACAATCAGCACTGCTCCCGCGCGCACATCCAAAGAATTTACTAATGCGCCATCCAAAATTTTAGGACCAAAAATAAAAGCACGGTGCGGATCTACAATTTCTAAATCTCCGCCCATTTTTCTCAATTCATGAATATATCCCAAACGGTTTTCGTATAATGGATCGTGGATTAAAGACTTTCCCTGCGCACGCAATAAAAGTGGAATAATAACAGGCAATAAATCCGTTGGAAACCCTGGGTGCGGAAGCGCCTGCACTTTTAATGGTTTTATAAATGGAGAATAAAAAACGGTAATTTGGTTCTCTCCGCGGTCAAAATTGACCCCCATTTCTTCTAATTTATGTAAAAACATTTCCAAATATTCAAAATTGATATTTTTAACCGTCACGCGCCCTGGAGTTAAAGCCCCAATAACAATAAACGTGCCCGCCTCCAAATTGTCTGGTTCAACTGAATGTTCGCATCCATGCAAAGATTCCACGCCTTCAATTTCAATAGTGTGACTTCCCTTCCACGTAATGTTTGCACCCATACTCGAAAGCATTTTTGAAGTATCTTGCACCGAAAGTTCGGCAGCTGCGCCTTTAATAACGGTTTTTCCTTTAGCTAAAACCGCCGCCAGCATTAATGCCTGTGTTGCCGTTGGCGAAAATTCTCCCAAAATAATTTCTTTACCTTTTAATTCGTCCCGCCAAATATGATACACCAATCCTTCTCTTTCAATATGGGCACCCATTTTTTCTAGCGCTTTTAATTGCACGGTAATTGGCCTAAGCCCAATCACATCTCCGCCAGGTGCTGAAATTTTAAATTCTTTTACTCGTCCCAAAAGTGAGCCGAACAACGCCACCGACATTCGGGTTTTTGAAACTTTTTCTAAATCAATTTTATCTGGGTTAATTTGGTCGGCCTGTAATTTTAATTTTCGTTCTCCAATCCATTCCGTTTTTACTCCCAAACTTTCCAGCACTTCAATCGTCGCTTTAATATCAGCAATCAATGGCAAATTATCAATAATAACTGGCTCGGCGGTAAGCAAACAAGCCGCAAGGCATGGGCCAGCTGCGTTTTTAGATCCTCGCACTTCAATTTCTCCTGCGAGTTCCCTATTGCCGTTGATGACAAACTTTTCCATAAGTTTAATTTGAAATTTACAATTTGAAATTTGAAATCAATTCGTGTGCCGTAGGCACACGACCGAAAAATTCAATTCTTAAATCAAAAAATACGTTTTCAAATTTCAAATTGTAAATTTCAAATTCGTTCTTATATTATCCCCTTTTCACCCCCGTGTCAACTTTGAATTTTAAAATGCCTTCGAGGTATTTTTCTCAAATTCGGCGGATTAAAATTTGATAGAATTTTTAGGCTTACCAAGGGTCCGCCTAAAAATTATTGCGAATTTTCAATCCGAATTTGTGGAAAAGGCCCGAAGAGATTTTAAACGGGCATTTTGAAATTCAAAGTATTAACCCGATAGAAAACTTGACTTAATAACTAAAAAATGTTAGGGTTTGAGTAGTTTTCAAGTTTAGTTTTTGCCCTTTCACAATCGAGGAGTCGCACATGGCTGAAAAAGCTAAATTTAGTGTCGGGGTATTTGGAATCCCCGCCAAAATTGTTAATGGAGTTATTCGTATCAAGGTCAATGTCCGGATGGACCAAGATCGACAACGAAAAGCCGCCGGATTACCGGAAGATTCACCGATCTTTCTGGTTGACTGCCCTGGCGGTGGTGTTATGACGGACGACGAATCCATGGAATCGGCGCTCCAGCGAGAAGTTTTTGAAGAAACTGGAGGATGCGAATTCATTGATTGTGATGGTTGGCAAGAGCCTTTGGTTCTTTTGAACCGAGAGAAGGGTCAATACGACATCGCTTTTTGGAAGCCGATTCGCCTTGCTGGCGAACCCAAACCCTCAAGTGAGGCTTCGGACCACCCGTGGCTATCGATTGAAGACCTACAAAGTGGAGACAAATATCGCCCAGTTTCCGGTCTGGGCCTCAAGGGTCGCACCGGCCAAATGATGCTGGGGGCGATCCAATGGTTTAAAAATGCTCCGGGGGGCAGCAGATATTTTTCCTAGTTCCGAAAGCCCGCTCGCGTTACCAAAACGCGGTCGGGCTCTTTTTTTGCAAAAAAAAGAAACACTAAAATTCTGTAATTTAATGCGGTCGCATCAAATTGCAGAACTTTAGACAAAAAATCAAAACATATTTGATAAAAACTGCAAAAAATGATAGATTATCAATAGTTCAATTTTCGTTTCACACCACCGCCCCTTCACAACTTAAGGAAAACCACAATGTCGCGCCGACGAGTTTTTGCTTTGATCATTGACGCTAATGGTAGACGCGAAGGAAAAATTCTTTTACAAAGTCAAAATGATGCTGGTGATGGATGGATTATCCCTGAAATATATGCAAATGAAGGAGAAATAGACCAAGAGGCCTTAGCGCGACTGCTGAGGGAAATCACCCCTTCTGAATTTGAAATCTTTGGAAAAGTGGGTGGCGAATACGAATTAGAAGATGCCACAACGGCCGTTGCCTACGCTTGCAAAATCCATGGATTTCCAACACTGAATGCAAAGTTCAGGGCGGACCTTTGCAACTTCATGAGTTCAGAAGATTTAATCCAGAAGTCTGCAAAGGTTGGAGGAGTCGACTTCCCTGTTATCCTTGCTGGTTCGCGAAAAAAACTTAACCACATGGGAAGAATGATTTGGGATGCTTTCTCGTTTAAGGAGTTTATGTCTCTTCTCACTCAAAAATATGGGCCTCAAGATAATCCACAAGTTGTTAATGCAAATATAGTTGGCGAGCGCTCAGAGTCGCTCGTTTTCCAAGAAAATAACTTGTTTCATTATTACGATCGTCTTGACCCATTTTCTCCAACGGGGAAAATGTGACAAACAATAGGCCCCATCTTGCAAGGATGCAAAGGGGCTTTTTTTAAACTTTAAATTACAAAATGCACCTTGAAAAACGAGTTTCGGGTCTTTCCCCCAAATTTTGGCTATAAATATTGCTATAATTTTTAGACGGAGCCTTTGGCTAAGTCCAAAAATTCTATCAAATTTCTATCTCGAAATTTGAGGGAAATACCTCGAAAGCATTTTATAATTCAAAGTTTTGCAAAAATTTTATACAAAAAAAAGCCCAACTTTGGTAAGTCAGGCTACGATGATCAATTGGAAAAAAAATCAATCTTGAACATGTTCGAATGCCAGATAGATTTGAGCGCGGTCGGCTTGAATTTTGGTCAGATAAGGACCGTGCACTTTTGCCTCCAAAGACCGACCTGGCGGATATTCCGCCTCAATCCGATCGAATTCTTTTTCAGCCTGAGCCCTATCGCAGGGTCCCACAATACAACGAGTCGATGTCAAAGACATTTCCTCAGTAGCATTGTCACGAATAATTCGGAAATAATAACCATAACCCATAGTCGGTGCCTCCCTGTGTTGATTCTCAAAAGAACAAACTACACTTAGAATTTACATTATAAAGCACACAATGTCAATAGTGAAATCAAGGCCAATCTCTGATAGGATATGAATATTGATTACCAAGCACTCAATGCGTTGAGTACTCGGTGAAAATTAATTTCATAAATTTTCATGACTAAAAAAACCCGTCTTATTATCGTTCTCTCCTGTGCCGGCCTATTTTTAATAATAACCCCGATCATTATTTTTTATTCGCTTGGATACCGATTCGATTTTGAAACCAAAAAAATCGTCGCCACTGGAGGCATTTACATAAAAGCATCTCCTCTTGGCACTGATGTTATTGTGGATTCCAGCGCCGACAAAAAAACCGGCATTTTTTCAACCTATGTGTTTGTGCAAAATTTACTACCCAAAAAACACAGTGTTTTAATAAAAAAAGACGGCTACTTTGATTATGTCAAAACCCTTGATGTTAAAGAAAACGAAGTGACTAAATTAGAAAACGTCACTTTATTTAAAAAAGATATTGCCTTTGAGGCACTAGCCGCCGGCGCAAAATCTCCTTTTACCGAACTAGCCGCGCCAAAAGATGTTACCTTAAAAAATAATAATCTTTACGCCAAACAGACTGTAGCGCCCATGGTAAAAAATGTTGTTGCCTTTGCTGAAAATGGAGGACTAACCTGGCTGGCGCAAGATGGATTTTTGTACCAATCAAATCTAAACGGAGAGAATGTAGAAAAATTAAGCGAGGTTGCCATTACCGTGGGTAAAAAAAATACCTATGAAATTTTCATCTTTGGCAAAAATATTTTTTTAAAAGAAAATAGCGATTTGCTGTTGCTTAATGAGGCGACAAAATCTTTTGCGCTATTTACCAGCCAAATTAAGGATGTAAAAGCTTCACCTGACGGACAAAAATTGATGTATTGGGGCGACCACACCATTTCTATTTATTACTTTGAAAATAGCAAAGAATCTTACGCTCACCAAGACAGTGTTTTATTAAATACCTTTTCTGAAAAGATTACTGATGCCTATTGGGTCAATGATGATTATATAATATTTAATTTAGAAAAGAGCATAGTCATCTCCGAAATTGATGCGAGAGCCAATGTAAATATTATCACCCTGCTACTACCTGATTCTCTGAAAATAACTCCTACTACAAAAATACTTTTTAACCAATCAGACAAAAAATTATATATTTTAAATGGAAAAGAAACTCTCGTTTCTGAAAAGCTAATTCCGTAATATTAAAAAGGGGCCGTTCGCAAAATAGCTTGCAGAACGCCCCTAAAGATCACCCAATGACGATATGGTCAGATATGCCCCAAGGGCAATTATCACAACTATTACAATAACAAGAACTAAACCCGACATATATCACCCCCCCCCAAGACCCGCTTGGCACGGCCACCCCAAAGAGTGGTTTTTAAAGAACTCTGAATTCAGGGAACGATTCCCTTTTCTCAATTTGTAATATTTATAATCCTTATTACAACCTGAGAAAAGGGGGCAATTAACAACTTGTTGCATGCCCTTGTTTTTTGCTCATCCTTGAGCTTTTTTCTTACGACCGCACGAGTCGGGTGACAGCGTAAATTTGGCCGTCCTTTCGGACCGCCTCATCGCTGGGGCCGGTTCCGGGGACGAAGATATCATCTCTTCTCGCGACCTCGGGACGCCCGGCGACGACGACGGACACCAGGAATAACGTATCGTCTTGGGGCTCTGGGAGGCCTTCAACCTCCCCAAAAGAACCTCGAGAGAAAATCCTAATTCCGTTCACTTCCATCACTAACCATCCTTGGTTAAACTGTACCCGCGCCGGTGCGGATTTTCCGTCCGCGCCCAAGTGGGGCGGAACAACGACATCCATTTCGTCGGGCTCTGCAGCCTTGTTTTTAATGTTCCGACGAATCCTAATCGGATGCGGGCACAAATTTACAATTTCCATGACTTCCCTTTCTGGAAAATCATTCGCACTTTGTTTTTTTATCTGCCAACATGGCAGTTGAAAGGTCAAAGCACTCTACCCTTCTCTCAAATTACAAATCAAATTACAATCTGAGAGAAGGGAGCGACGGGTTTCAAAAGAACTCGTCGCTCATATTTTTCAGGACACATTGTCCTATGCTCTCTCAAAAAAGGGAGGGGATGGCGAAAATATTTTCGCGCCACGCCCTATTCTTTTTCGAGTTTGTCCTTTCCGCAATTTACACAAAGGTAACTATTGCGACCATCCGGGTCTTGCCCGGACTTCCCACAATACCCACACTTGTACAGTCGCGGTTTCGCTTTCTGCTCGGTTGGTTTTTTAAACCGACCAAACAATTTTTCCAGCAAACTCATGATTACCTCTTCTTCCAAGTCCCGCTTGGCACGGCCACCTCTTGGGTGGTATCTCATTTTTGAAAGAAACCATTCCCTTCTTTCAAATCATCCTTGATATCGTTTGGTATCCTATTGGCGACTAAGGTGCATGCACATTAGTCAGTCTACCGGGCGATTACCAACGACAATCTGAAAGAAAGGTCCCTATTTGACCAATAAGGGCAAAATAGAGCTAAAATTGTCAAAATCCACTATCTTTATCCTATATCTTAATTATACACCCATTTACAAACCTTGTCAATAGGGGCACCCTACAAGCAAAAATCGGCCGGAAAGCCGATTTTTGTTTTAAAATTCTTACTATCGTTTTGCCCCCTGCTGTCGCTTCGCTCTTTAGAAACCCTCGGTTTCTAACGTCTCCGCTTCGCGGGACTGTTTTCCTATACGGGAAAAATTCTTTTTCCCGACCCCTTTTTACCTCAGTGGTCAAAAATATGCGTAGCATATTTTCGGCACTCGCTTGGAATAATAAATCATAAACTGCAGTTTGCAATTTATTATTCCTTCACTCGCTTGAAAATAAAAAATCCCCCAAAAGGGGGAATTTTTTATCTTTTTGCCCACTGAGGGGATTTTCTGGCACGTTTTAATCCAAACTTCTTTCTTTCTCGCATTCTTGGATCTCGAGTCAAATAACCCACTTTTCTTAATCTCTTTTTAAAATTTAAATTAAAATCTACCAATACTCGAGCGGTTCCGTGTCTAACAGCTTCAGCTTGAGAGCTATGTCCTCCGCCCTTCACAATTACGGTAACTTTAAACTTATCCAGACATTTCATTTTTCTTAGTGAAGAAGTGGCTTTTTGTTGGTCATCTTCTACGGTAAAATATTCCTGAAAAGGTTTTCCATTAACTAAAAATTGTTTGTCTCCTCTGGTAAAAAGACGCACTCTCGCCACTGATGTTTTGCGTCGTCCTACGGCTTCAAAATAGCGATCTGGCTTTGAAGCTAATTCTTTTTCTACCGCAAAGTCGCCTGGCATATCATCCGAAGAATCATCCATTACCAAAACTTTCTCCACCGGTTTTACTGGTTCTATAACGTGGTCTTTTTTAACAACCGGTTTTATTTTTTTTGTTTTTGTTTCTACCATTGTTCTAGTTTTTAGTTTGTAGTTGGTAGTGAGTAGTCAACGAACGTTTTACGTTCTACAAACTACTCACTACCAACTACTCACTAACTTTATTTTTGGAACCTTAATCTTTTAATTTGTCTTGCTCTTAATTTATTTTTTGTAAGCATTCCCATTACCGCTTTTCGCAATATTTCTGAATGACCCTTTTTTTCAGAAACTTCTTTCATCGTTTGCTTTTTTAATCCTCCCATATACAAGGTGTGGTGGTAATATATTTTATCTTTAAATTTCTTTCCGGTGAATTTTAACTCTTCAACATTTTTTATCGTAACAAAATCTCCCATATCTTTATGCGGAGCAAATCCTGTTTTATTTTTTCCACGCAACAAAACCGCAACCTGGGTTGCTAAACGGCCCAATACTTTATCTTTTGCATCAACAATATGATTGTCTCTTTTTATAGTTTCCATAATTTTAGAATCTAGAATCTAGAAAATAGAAAATAGAATACGAAACGTCCGTCGTTCACATTCTATTTTCTATTTTCTACTTTCTATTTTCTCACTTATTTAACTAGCTCGATAATCGCCATTCTTGCGCCATCGGATTTTCGAGGTCCAAGCTTGGTAATTCTTGTATATCCCCCTGGTCTGGTTAAATATTCCGGAGCAATTTCGTTCATTAATTTTTTAACAATTGGCACATTTAAATCTTGCACTAATATTTTTCGATTAGATTCATTATTATCTTTGGCCCTACTGATAAATTTTTCAGCTACTGGTCTTAATTCTTTAGCTTTCGCTTCTGTGGTTTTTATCTTGCCGTGCAAAAAAAGACTATTCGCTAAATTTCTTAATAGCGCCTTTCTTTGGCTTTTTGGACGAGATAATATTCTACCTTTATTTCTTTTTCGCATGTTTTTATTATTATATTTTCAGGCTATTGCCTGCCCGCAGCAAAGCGGAGGTAAATATATGAATCCAGTGATTTCCCGAAAATTTACACAGTAAATATAAACTTTCGGGAAATCACTAGCGAGTGGGCAAAGCCCACGGGGATTCCTATTTTTTAGCTTTTTTAGTTTTTTTACCCTGCCCTTCCGTAACTTTACGTGAAGAAGGGTCCTTAACTTCTTTGGTTTTTTTCTTAGGAGTTTCTTTTTCCGAAACTGCTTTTTCTGAAACCACAGCACTGCCTTCAAAAATAATCGTAAAGTGTTTAATCAATAGCTCAGATGCTTTATGAAATGCCTCTTCTGGAGTGATGGTACCGTCGGTTTCTATTTCTAAAGACAACTTATCAAAGTCGGTTCTATCTCCAACTCTCATATTTTCAACCTGAAAATTTACATTTTTAATGGGAGTAAAAATAGCATCCATTAAAATCAATCCAATTTCTGATTGAGATGTTCCTTTTTTTATTTTCCTCTGGTCTTTTGGTTCGTAACCAATTCCTTTTTCTAAAGTAAGTTCTAGATTAAATTCGGTTTTTTTATCAGTAATAGTAGCAATGTGAAGTTCTGGGTTTGCAAGCTCTACTTGTGGCGAAAGTTTAAAATCAGCGCCGGTTACATTATTTTCACCCTTTACCGAAAGTTCAACTTTTTGAGTTTCGCCTTCGTGAATTTTAAATCTTAAGTTCTTTAATCTTAAAATAATAATAATCACATCTTCTAAAATTCCTGGAATCGTAGAAAATTCATGCGAAGCACCTTTTATTTTTACTTCAGTTACTGCAACACCTTCTAAAGAAGAAAGCAAAACACGTCTTAAAGAATTACCAATAGTAACTCCATAGCCAGGATAAAGGCCCTGCACCTCAAAGATGGCTTTGTTTTTTTCTTTTTTAGTAACCTTTGGCGCTAATGGAAGATTAATCATATACTCGATGTTATCAGTTGGGTTTTGAGCGCTAGATACGTCGTCAGACGATTATCGAACACCCAACACCCAACATCCATTAATTATTAAACTTTGAATTATGAAAATTACTTTTAAAAATGCATTTCGTAATTCGTGGCTACCTTGAATAAAACTCGAAAATTAACGAAATCTCAACTGGCAAATTCACTTCTGCCAAAGTTGGGTCTCCGATAATTTTTGATTGTAAACTTTCTTTATCAATATTCAACCAAAGTGGAATTTCTATCTTTTTTAATTCTTCTTTTACATCCTTAAATATAATCTTTTTCTTTTTTGATTCTTTAATTAAAATAACATCTCCCTTTTTAACTTGAAAAGAAGGAATATTTACCGGCTTATTGTTTATCAAAAAGTAAGCGTGGGAAACTAGCTGTCGTGACTGTGCTCGTGTTTTGGTAAGTCCCAATCTGAAAACAACGTTATCTAGTCTTCGTTCAAGATTTTTGACTAATTCATCAGATACGTTTTCAACTTTGCGGATTTTTCCCAAGGCATTTTGAACGTATTTTTTAAATTGCTTTTCTGATAAACCATACAATCTTTTAAGAGTTTGTTTTTCTTGTAAAGATTTCTTGTATTCAGAAGCAGTTTTTGATTTTCTTTTACCCCTCATTTGTTGCCCTGGTTGCATAGCCGAAAGCTTATCCATAGAATTGGAATCTTTTTGTGGTGGTAATGTTTTTGATGGAGTAAATGCCATTTTTCTTGAAACTTGAGCCCTAAACCTTGAAACTTTTTACGTCGTTACTTTTTTAAAGTTTTAAGATTTAAGCTTTAAGATTTATCGTAATATTATACTCTTCTAATTTTCTTTGGTCGGCATCCATTGTGAGGAATCGGAGTGACATCTTTAATTAAAACCACATTTAAACCCTTGTTAACCAAGGTTCTAACTGCTGATTCCCTACCAGCGCCAATTCCTTTAATATATACCTCAACTTTTTCCATTCCTAATTTAGTGCAAACATTAATAATAGCTTCTGAAACTTTGGAAGCTGCAAAAGAAGTTGATTTTTTGGTACCCTTAAAGCCAACTCCTCCGGCTGATTTTGAAGACAAAACCTGCCCTCGCGAATTGGTGAGAGTAACAATGGTATTATTGTAAGAAGAAGATACGTAGATTCTACCTTCCAAAACTCTGTTGCCCGCCTTAATCTTAACATCCTTTTTTAAGTTTTGGTCGATTTTCTCGCTTTCCTTTATAGTTTCTTCTTTACTTGTTTCTGTAATATGCTTTTTTCCCATAATTTTAGATTCTATTTTCTCGTTTTTTATTATGTTGGCGATGCTGATGGCTTTCTTCCTGAACCCATCGTCTTTCTAACATTTCCTCTAATAGTTCTGTTATTAGTCTTAGTTCTTTGTCCGCGCACGGGTAATTTTTTAGCGTGCCTAGACCCTCTCCAAGTTCCAATGTCTTTTAATCTTTTAATATTTACCATCACCTGTCTGCGCAAATCTCCCTCAATTTTATATTTTTTTTCAATAAAATCTCTCAGCGTATTAATTTCTTCAGTAGTTAAATCTTTAGCCTTCTTATTTGGATCAATTTTTAATTCTTTTATAATTTTTCCAGCCGAAGGCCTGCCTATTCCATAAATGTAGGTAATGGCAACTTCTGTAATTTTATTTTCAGGAATATTTACTCCCGCTATTCTTGGCATGAAAATTTATGAAATTAATTTTCACCG
>CAYHFP010000013.1:0-12777 GCA_964355995.1 uncultured Candidatus Saccharibacteria bacterium
GTGAATAATATTTTGATGTTAAATTCGAAAATGTTAAGATAAAAATATGAATTTTATTACTTTACAACTTAAAAAATTAGACTGGTGGCTTGCTTTCTCGGTGGTTTTGGTGACCGTTTTTGGTTTAGCTGGAATTTATAGCGCTTCACTTGCCAAGCAGGACTTTTCTAATTTTGAAAAGCAGTTGGTATTTTTTATCATCGGTTTTGTGTTGATGATTTTGATCAGTTTTTTTGACTACCAAATGCTTCGAAATAATTCTTATTTGATTTTAACTTTATATTTTTTTTGTTTAGCGCTATTGGTTGGTCTTTATTTTTTCGCGCCGATTATTCGAGGCACTCGCGGATGGTATCGTTTTGGATTTTTAACGCTAGACCCTAATGAACCCGTTAAAATATCATTGATTATTTTATTGGCAAAATATTTTTCAATGCGTCATGTTGAAATGTATAAATTCAGGCACATTGTACTTTCGGGAATATATGTTTTTTTGCCCGCCCTTTTAATTTTTATGAAACCTGATTTGGGCGGCGTATTGGTTTTGCTTTTAATGTGGTTTGGAATTTTATTAGTTTCAGGAATTAAGTTAAAACATTTTTTAATTTTGGGTTTATGCTTTGCTTTAGCTAGTGGATTTTCTTGGCAATTTTTAATGAAAGATTATCAAAAGCAAAGAGTTATTTCGTTCATTTTTCCCTATGATGTTTTAAAGGGTTCGTGGAGTCAAACTCAAACCAAAGTTTCTATTGGGTCGGGTAAATTGTTGGGACAGGGATTGGGTAATGGCTCGCAGGTTCAGTATGGATTTTTGCCAGAACCCCATACCGACTTTGTTTTTTCAGTTATCGGCGAAGAATGGGGACTTGTCGGGATGATAATATTTTTTTTATCGTATCTTGTTTTAATCTGGCGCATTTTAAAAATTGCCATCGATTCAGCAACTAATTTCCCGCGCCTTTTTGCCGTGGGCTTTGCCATTGTCTTAATTACTCAATTTACCATTAACATTGGGATGAACCTTTCAATGCTTCCGGTTATTGGAATTTATTTACCCTTTGTAAGTTATGGAGGTTCGGGCATTATTGCTAATTTTATATCACTGGGTATCTTGCAGAGCATAAAGTCTAGAAGATAGTGGATAAAATTACCTTGATGCCTACATTTGAATGATGATATAATACATTAAGATTATTTTTATTATTTTACTTTTGCATTAGAATATTTATTGGAAGTCGTAGGGTTGCTTATTTTTTACAATATAAACTATGTTTTAATTAGAAAATATTTTTGTTTAGCGTTGTATTTGTTTTAAAATATTGAACAAAGATATTAAACAATATGTCCTATATTTTTTCAAAAAAATATTTTAGTTTATCGATTTTTGTATCGGTTGTTGTAGTTATTTTTTCAATTTGCTTTTTTTTGTAAAGTTCCTTTAGCTTATGCCACTACGGAAACATTTACATCATCTACGACATGGGTAGCTCCAACTGGAGTAACTACCGTCTCTGTCGAGGCCTGGGGAGGCGGTGCTGGAGGTCAAACAAATGGAGGTGGTAATGGAGGTGGCGGGGGTGGAGGAGGTGCTTATTCAATAAAAAGTATTAGTGTTACCCCTGGTAACTCTTATTCAGTTTCGGTGGGGGCAGGAGGAGGCGCTGGATCAGCGGGGGGAGATACTTATTTTGTAGATTCCTCTACTGTTTTGGCAAAGGGAGGAGGAGCTCCGTCAGGTGTTTCTGGGGGAACTGGTGGTCAGGCATCATCGGGTGTAGGTACGACGAAATATTCAGGAGGAAATGGTGGCGATTCTTGTTTTTTTGTAATGGCGGTGGAGGGGGAACATCTGCAGGAACAGCTGCAAATGGTAATAATGGTGCTTTTGATGGTGGATCTCAGCCTTCGGCTCCCTCGGGAGGAGGAGCTGGTGGGCAAGGTGGACAACTAGAAGGTAGTCCAAGTGGAATTGCTGGCTCTGCTCCGGGAGGAGGTGGAGGAGGAAATAGTTCTGTTGGTGGTAGTGGTGCCTCTGGCGCCGTGGGGAAGATTATTCTTACTTACACTGCTGTATCTAATAATGCCCCCTCTATTTCTGCTGGCCCATCCGATGGTGGCAGTTATTCAAGTGCCCCAACTAATGCTGGAAGTAATGTAACATTCACTGGCACTGCAACCGACACCCAAAGCGATAGTTATTATTTAGTTATTTGTAAAAGCAATTCTGTTACCGCTGTAAATAGTTCTGCTCCAACTTGTCCGGGAGGATCGTGGGCAATTTCAACCAGCACCGCTTCGGGCGCACAAGCGTCAGTAACTTACACTACATTAAGTGGAGATTCTGAAAGTAATGTTTGGTATGCTTTTGTTTGCGATAATAATTCAGCTTCATTGTGTTCGTCATCGAGTCAAGGCTCGGGTAATAATGGTTCACCATTTACGGTAAACCACGTTCCAAGTTTTAGCGCTGTTGCTAATACTTCTGGTTATATAATTTCAGGAAATACCGTTACCTTCACTGCCACTGCTAGTGATACTGATACTGACGGCAGTGCCGACACCGTTCAATTATTTGTTTGCAAAGCCAATGACTTTAGTGCTGGCGCTTGTGGCGCTGGTGGAACTTGGGCCAGTGGCTCGGCGTCAGCTTCAAACCCAACGGCTGTTTATACGGTAGTTTCTGGAGATTCTGATGGCTCACACACTTATTATGCGAATGTTATTGATAGTCATAGTTTTGCTTCAACTTCAAATCCGAGAAGTTCATCTTTTACTACTGATGTAACAGCGCCAACGGTTAATGCGGGGTCCGACCAAAGTGTTACCGCCGCCTTCACCACCACCGCCACGGCTTCCGATGCCACCAGTGGACTTAACACTTACCAATGGTCAAAACAATCCGGAACCGGAAATGTAGTCTTTGGAACCGACACTTCACTTAATACTGTCATCAACGCCAATAATGGCACCTATGTTATTAGGCTTACCGTTACCGACCTTGTTGGCAACTCCGCCTACGATGAATTTAGTTTAACTTGGAGCACAGCTTCAAGTAGTAGTTCTAATTCGGGTCAGGGAGGCGCCTCTTATTGCTTAATTACCAATTGCCCAAAAACGAGTGTTCCTCTTCTTGCCAGTCCAACTCCACCGCCAACAGGATACTTTTTTATCCGCTATCTTGGCTTAACCGATCGCGGACAAGACGTTATGGAACTTCAAAAATTATTAAAAACTCTCGGATTTTTCCCTCAAACCCAAACCATAACCAGCTTTTTTGGAGCAATAACCAAAGCTTCAGTTAAAAAATTCCAAGCAAAATATTATATTAGTCAAACAGGAAATGTAGGGCCGATTACTAAGAAAGTATTGAATAATTTGCAGGGATTTTAGTGAATTCATAAATAAACCCTTGACATTTTTTGTGGCATAGAATAGAATCAAATATATAATAAAAAGAAGTGATCACTCCATTCTTTTCCTAGTTAAAATTTAAAGCCCTTACCTCTTGATTTTTTTGATTGATAAGATTGTTTTTGCCTGCTGAAAACAGGTGAGGGCAAAACCCTAAATACATTTAGGGTATTTTGTATTTATTTATCATAAAATTTATTTAGTTTTAAAATAGGCCAGTATTTTTTTGTTCTCATTTTTGTTGCTAAAATTTTTAAATTTTTTTAATCTCTATGGCTCAAGAATTACAAAAAGTAAAAAATTTCTCAAAGTCAAAGGTTACTTTTCCTACTCCCAACCTTTTGACAATGCAAAGAGACGCTTGGGAAAATTTTACTGAAGTAAGATTAAAAGAACTTTTTTCTGAAATCTCTCCGATTTTAGATCATACCTCAAAAGAATTTGAGCTTTGGTTTTTAGATTATAAATTTGGAAAACAAAATTATAAAAATGGACTTGAAGCCAAAAGAAATAATGATTCACTAGAAGTTCCATTGCGCTCAAAAGTTAGATTGGTTAATTTAAAAACTAAAGAGGTAAAAGAGCAAGAAATTTATTTAGCTGATTTTCCCCTAATGACTGAAAAGGGGACTTTTGTGGTTAATGGAGTAGAAAGAGTAGTTGTGCCACAACTTATTAGGTCTCCAGGAGCCTTTTTTACCATGAGAACTTTACGTGGTAGAAATTATTTTGGTGGAAAAATTATTCCAAACCGAGGTGCCTGGCTTGAATTCGAAACCGAAGAATCCGGATTTATCGGAGTTAAAATTAATCGCAAAAGAAAAGTGCCAGCAACGACACTGCTTTTGGCGTTGGGATTAGATACCATAGAAAAAATTGAAAAAGCCTTCAAAGATGTTGATACTGGAGATATAAAATATATTGCCGAAACTATCAAAAGAGATACTTGCAAAGACCAAAAAGAAGCTTTGGTAGAAATTTATCGAAGATTGCGTCCGGGAGATTTGGTAACTCCAGATACTGCTCAAGATTTAATTTTTAATATGTTTTTTAATTTTGACCGATATGATTTATCTCAAGTTGGAAGATGGAAAACATGGCAAAGACTACCACAACTAGTTAAAAAACCAGAAAAACTAAAAGCAGATACAGAAATTAGCAAAGAAGAAAGAATTTTAACTATTGAAGATTTAACGGAAGTAGTCCGCGAAATTATCAGATTAAATAATAATCCAAAAGCGATTGCTGACCAAGTTGACCATTTGGGAAACCGAAGAATTAGAACTTTAGCTGAACTTTTGCAAAATAGATTGCGAGTTGGTTTGATGCGTATGGAAAGAATTATTAAGGACAAAATGTCTACTTTAGACCCAACTACTATTACCGCTATGCAATTGGTAAACCCAAGGCCATTAATGTCCGTGGTAAAAGAATTTTACACTTCTTCTCAATTTTCTCAGTTTATGGATAACGAAAATCCTTTGGCCGAAGTTGAACACAAAAGAAGACTTACAACTACTGGTCCAGGAGGACTTACCAGAGAGCGAGCAGGTTTTGAAGTTCGAGACGTTCAGCCATCACACTACGGAAGAATTTGTCCAATTGAAACTCCCGAAGGTCCTAACGTTGGATTGGTGGGCCACTTAGCTACTTTTGCTAAAGTTAATCCCTATGGATTTATTGAAGCCCCTTATTTTAGAGTTAAAAATGGAAGAATTACCGATGAAGTAGATTATCTTTCAGCGCAAGAAGAAGAGAGGCACATTATTGTAACTGCTTCGGTTCCAAGCGATGAAAATAGAAAAATTCTTCCTGAAATTCCACCAAATAAAGTTGAAGCCAGAGTAAATGGTGAACCAGCTGAAGTTGAAATTTCCAAAGTTGACTATGCTGACGTTTCTAGTAAGCAATTTATTTCAGTAGCTGCATCATTGATTCCATTTTTGCAAAACGACGACGCTTCCCGAGCTTTGATGGGTTCTAACATGCAACGACAAGCCGTTCCACTGGTAAGGCCAGAGGCTCCTTTGGTTGGAACTGGAGTGGAAAAAAATATCGCTAGAGATTCTGGACAAGTTATTGTCGCCAAAGCCGACGGAGTGATTAAGGAAGTTGATGCTTCTCATATTAAAGTTTTGTATACCATTAATGGTAAAAATACCGAAGAAGAATATGAACTTCAAACGTTCGTCAGAACCAACCAGTACTCATGTTTTCACCAAAAACCGATTATTAAAAAAGACCAAAAAATAAAGAAAGGAGACATTTTAACCGATGGCGCTTCAATAGATAATGGCCGATTGGCTTTGGGTAGAAATATTTTAGTATGCTTTTTACCTTTGCGTGGAGGAGGATTTGAAGACTCAATTGTTATTTCAGAAAAATTAGTTAGGGATTATGAATTTACCTCTATTCACATTGAAGATTTTACTTGCGACATCCGTGAAACAAAATTAGGTCCAGAAGTTACTACTTCTGATATTCCTAACGTTGGAGAAGAAAAATTAAAAGATTTAGACGAAGAAGGAATTGTAAGAGTGGGAGCATCCGTTGGCCCAAATGATATTTTAGTTGGAAAAATTTCTCCAAAAGGAGAAGCCGAATTAACTCCAGAAGAAAGATTACTACGCGCGATTTTCGGAGATAAAGCTAAGGATGTAAAAGATACTTCGCTTCGAATGGAGCACGGTAAAAAAGGAAAAGTGGTCAATGTGAAAATTTTCTCACGAGATTTAGGACACAAATTAGAACCCGGAGTTATTAAAAAAATTCAGGTTCAAATTTCACAATTGCGTCACATTAAAGTGGGAGACAAATTGGTAGGAAGACACGGAAACAAAGGAGTTGTTTCCAAGATTTGGCCAGAAGCCGAAATGCCATTTTTGGCGGACGGAACTCCAATTGATTTGGTATTGTCTCCACTTTCAGTTCCAAGTCGTATGAACATCGGTCAGATTTTGGAAACTCACCTTGGGTGGGCTGCCAAAAAATTAAATTATTTGGCCATTACTCCTTCATTGATGGGAGCTAATAAAGACGATATTAAAAAAGAATTAAAAGAAGCTGGACTTCCAGAATCAGGACAAACCACTTTATACGATGGAAAAACTGGACTTCCTTTCCCAAGACCAATAACCGTTGGATATATGTATATTATGAAGTTAATCCACATGGTTGAAGGTAAGGTGCACGCAAGGTCAATCGGTCCTTACTCATTAATTACTCAACAGCCTTTGGGAGGTAAGGCCCAATTTGGAGGTCAAAGATTTGGAGAAATGGAAGTTTGGGCTTTGCAGGGATACGGAGTGGCGACTATTTTGCAAGAAATGTTGACCATTAAGTCTGACGACGTTGTTGGCCGAGCCGCAGCTTATGAATCTATTTTGAAAGGAGAGCCTATAAGAAACCCAAATATTCCAGCATCATTTAATTTGTTGGTAGCTGAATTAAAATCTTTGGGAATGGCCGTTGAAGTAAAAGAAAAAATAAAAGAAATACGAGAAAAAAAATAACCTCATAAAACTTAAACCTTAAAACTTGAAGCTTAAGCCGTAAAGGCACAAGGCTCAAGACTCAAGATTCAAGTTTCAAAACGCAATGCGAGTACTCGACTTAGAATCAATTCGAATTAAAATTGCCTCACCTGAGGAGATTTTAGATTGGTCGCACGGTGAAATTACCAAACCAGAAACGATAAATTACCGAACTCAAAAACCAGAAAAAGATGGTCTTTTTGACGAGCGTATTTTTGGACCAGAAAAAGATTATGAGTGTGCTTGCGGAAAATATAAAAGAATTAGATACAAGGGCGTGGTGTGTGATCGATGCGGAGTTGAAGTAACAAAATCTCAAGTTCGTCGGGAAAGAATGGGCCACATTAAATTGGCCACACCGGTTTCGCATATTTGGTTTTTGCGTGGAGTTCCATCACGAATGGGATTAACGTTAAATAAATCTTCACAACAATTAGAAAAAGTTATTTATTTTTCTTCTTATATTATTACGAAAGTTAACGACGAAGCGCGCACCAGAATTTTGGAAGATATTGATCAAGAATTTAAAACTAAAGTAAAAAAAGAAACCACTGAAGCTGCCAAAACCGAATTAAAACAAGTTAAAGAAAAAGTTATCGAAGAAATTTTAGACATTAAGCCTCTGCGAATTTTGTCTGAAGTTATTTACCATGATTTGTCACTTAAATACGGAGAAATTTTCGAAGCCGGCACAGGAGCTGAAGTTATCCGAGATTTATTTTCTCAAGTAAATATTCAAAAAACCGTTAATGAATTAGTCAAAGAAAGCCAAGATGCGCCTCCTGCAACCAAGAAAAATGTGTTGCGAAGACTGAAACTTTTTAAAGGAATGGCAAATGCCAAGGTTCGTCCAGAATGGATGTTCATTGATGTGTTGCCAGTGTTGCCACCAGATTTGCGCCCAATGGTTCAGCTTGATGGCGGACGATACGCTTCTTCTGATTTAAACGATTTATACCGAAGAGTTATCAACCGAAACAACCGATTAAAATACCTTCAAGAAATTTCTGCGCCATCAGTTATTGTCAGAAACGAAAAAAGAATGCTTCAAGAAGCCGTTGATGCTTTAATTGACAACGATATGAGAAAGGGAGTGACTACTACCGCAACAACTGGTGGAAAAAGATTACTTAAATCTTTGGCAGCAATGCTTGCTGGTAAACAGGGTAGATTCCGCCAAAACCTTTTGGGTAAACGTGTGGACTATTCTGGAAGATCAGTTATTGCCGTTGGTCCAGAACTTAAGTTTGCACAATGTGGTTTGCCAAAAATGATGGCTTTGGAAATTTTTAAACCTTTTGTTATCAAAAGAATTTTAGATAAAGAATTAGCTTACAATATCCGCGGTGCAGCTCGATTAATAGAAGAAAAAGTTCCTGAAGTTTGGGAAATTTTGGAAGAAATTGTTAAGGATAAGTTGGTTTTACTTAACCGTGCTCCTACCTTGCACCGATTGGGAATTCAAGCTTTCCAACCTATTTTAACCGAAGGAGAAACCATCAAATTGCATCCAATGGTTTGCGAAGCTTTTAATGCGGACTTTGATGGAGACCAAATGGCAGTCTATTTGCCATTGTCAGACGAAGCTCAAAAAGAAGCTCGTGAAATTATGTTGTCCAGCTTAAACTTATTAAGACCAGCAACTGGCTTGCCAGTTATCGGACCCTTCCGAGACATTACTTTGGGATGTTACTTTTTAACAAAATTAAAAGAGCCAAAAAATCCTGAAGACGTTAAAATGTATTCTAGTTTTTCAGAAGCAATGAATGCTTATGAATATGGATACTTGGGCTTAAACGATAAAATAAAAGTGCCAAACCCAAAGACCGTGGTGACTGAAGGTCAAACCAGTTTAGAAATATTAGAAACGTGTTTGGGTCGCTTGATTGTTAACTCATCAATGCCTGCTAGTTACCCTTATTTGAATAAATTAATTGATAACAAGGGTCTTAAAGCTTTGGTGAGAGACATTATTGAAAAATTCCCAGGTCAAGAATCTATTAATTTCTTGGATAAAATCAAGACGATGGGATTTGAATACTGCACGCTTTCAGGAATTAGCTGGGGTATGGATGACTTGATTGTTCCAAAAGAAAAGAAGCAAATGATTTTTGATGCCGAAAGAGAAGTAGAAAAAATTGAATCTCATTATGAAAAGGGTCTTTTAAGCCATGATGAAAAAACTTCACAAAAGATTTTAATTTGGCACGCCGTAAAAACTAAACTGGAAGCCTTGCTTAAAACTACCTTGCCTGAAGACGGTCCAGTTTTGTCTATTATTACTTCTGGATCCCGTGCAACTTGGTCTCAGCCAGTTCAGATGGCGGGCATGAAGGGACTCGTGAACAATCCAGCCGGAGATATTATTGAACTTCCGGTTAAATCTTCATTTACCGAAGGATTTAATATTTTGGAATACTTTATTTCAACTCACGGAGCTCGTAAAGGAACTGCCGACACTGCTTTGAGAACTTCTTCGGCTGGTTATTTGACTCGCCGATTGGTTGATGTGGCTCACGATATGATTGTTTTTGATGAAGATTGTGGCGACAAAAAAGGAACCATGGTGTTTAAAAAAGATGCTGAAGATATTGAACAAAACTTCTCATTTAAATTAGTGGGCCGATATATTTTGGAAGACATTGCTTCGCCAGAAGACAAAAAGAAACTGATTGCCAAAAAAGGTGATTTATTGACTTGGCAACAGGCTGATCAAATGACTAAAGAAGGCGTTAAAGAAGCGTTGGTCCGCTCTCCACTTTCTTGCCAAAGCTTCCGAGGCGTTTGTCAAAAATGTTATGGTTGGGATTTGGGAAGAAACAGCTTGGTAAAATTGGGCGAAGCTGTGGGAGTAGTGGCTGCTCAAGCTATCGGAGAACCGGGAACTCAGCTTACACTTCGAACCCACCACTTGGGAGGAGTTGCTGGAGCCGGTGACATTACTCAAGGTTTGCCAAGAATTGAAGAAATTTTTGAAGCGCGCTCTCCAAAAGGTGAAGCCGTAATGTCTTTGACCGATGGTAAGGTTACCAAAATTGACGAAGAGCAAAGAATCGTAACGGTGCAACCGTCAGCAGAAAAAGGAGAGAAAAAATCTTTGCCAATTGATTACAAAATCCCAAGTAAAATTGCGATGTTGGTTGAAGTTGGACAAGAAGTCAAAGAAAATCAGCCACTTTCTCAGGGAAATTTGGATTTGAAGAAACTTTATAAATCAACTGACTTAGACCAAACCCAAAGATACATCTTAAAAGAAGTACAAAGAATTTATGCTTCTCAAGGTGTGGATATTCACGACAAGCACGTTGAAGTGATTATTCAAAAAATGTTTTCTAGAATCAGGGTTAAGGAAGAAGGAGAATCTGACTGGGTTCGCGGAGAAATTATTGAATGGTCTATCTTTAAAGAAGAAGTTGATAAACTCAAAAAAGAAAAGAAAGAAGCTCCTTTGGGAACTCAAATCTTATTGGGAATTTCTGAAGTGGCGCTTGCATCTGAATCATTCTTGTCAGCTGCTTCTTTCCAACAAACTTCACGCGTGTTAATTAAAGCCGCGCTTGAAGGTAAGGAAGATAAATTGAGGGGATTGAAAGAAAACGTTATCATTGGAAAATTGATTCCGGTGGGCACCGGCTTTAGGCAGAAGTAAGTTAAAAGTTATCAAGTTCATCAAGTTTATCAAGTCAAAAAATCGGCCTGCGGGCCGATTTTTTGTGTTCAGTCACGTTCGTCGTCCGTCATTGCGAGCCACAGCGAAGCAATCCCACAATACTAACGAAGTATTGCTTCGCTGTGGCTCGAAATGACGAATGTAGGGCGAAAGACTTGACAGGAATTAATAAAAGGTGTATAATTAAGATATAGGATAAAGGGAGATTCTAGTACTTTGACATAGTTTTAACTACCGATTTATGGCTCTTCTTGGGGTTATAAATCGGTAGTTTAACAGAACGTAGTGCTATACGCATTGCGTTTTCGCAACTTCCTGCCCAATGGACAGGCCGACTAAGCGGATCTTAGTAATGGTGACGTATGTTGGAATCTATTTTGTCGGTTTTGGCATTTTTTTTGACAGTTGGATTGGCAGTATTTTTTACAATCAGGGTGGTAAATTTTCTTTCTTTTTGGGAGCCAATTTGGAGAAGGAAGGCAGAAAAGATGGAAGAGCCTAAATTTCTTCTGCCGGAGACCGCCGAAGATTGGCGGAATTCGAAATTAAGGCTCTTGGGCCAATACAGGGAGGATAAGGCCAGTCGCGATAACGAGCTTGCCACCCTGCGCAACCAACTCGCCGATGCAGGGAAGCGTACGGGTGCCTTCGGAGAATTGGGAAAGAGATCTGCGGAGAAGGAGCTTCGTGATTACGAATCTCGGCCGTTTATGGATGAGGATGCTCTTTTGAAGAATCTTGAGGCTAGGTTTCGAAGTAGAGAACAAGAATATATTACCAAGGAAGGCAGAGTGATTTTGGAGAGAAGAGAGGATAATATTCGTCGGGGCCGTTGCTTAAACGGAATCCGGCGATTGGTGGTTTTTCATAATCGTCCCTTTGTCTGTTTCATCTCTGTTCCCATTGAAGACGGGCCCGAACAAGTCGCCTATGTCACGGATTCTTTGGCCCAAATGACGGAAAAAGAGCTAGAAGCTCTAGACGCAGCGGGCTTCTAACTCAAAGACGATTAATTTCGTCGAAAAATACAACAAGGCCTTGCAACAACTTCGGTTGACGCAAGGCTTTTTTCTTTACCCCCACACCATTCGTCCGCAGGCGAATTGGTGGTGGCGGGTTGCAAATTTTCTCGCTTGAATAAATAAAATCCAGTTGGTATAATTAGTGAATTATCATGGCAAAAAAGGATAAAAATCAAAAAGAAAATAGCCCTAAGCAAAAGGATAAAAAGAAAGATCATCTTTTGACTTCGCATACGAAAAAATGGATAAAAGCCATTTTGATGTTTTTGGTTGCGGTGATTATTTTACTTTCATTTTTAGAAAAAGCGGGAATTGCCGGACAAATTACGGTTAAGATTTTGAATGCTTTATTAGGGGATTCTAAAATAACCGTAACCACGATTATTATTTCGCTTTTTATCAGTGGTTTTATTATTTTAAAATCTCATAAAAAGGTAAAAGCTTCGGCCATTGCTTTGGCTATTATTATTACCACCGCGGGAATTGCCGGAGTTTCTGGCAATCAAAATTTAAACCAACAGCACGTTGGTTTGATTGGTTTTATTGCTAGGATGCTGGTTAATTTGTTTGGGCTTTTGGTGGCTAATATTGTTTTTGGAGCGACTATTTTAATTGGTTTATTTATCTTTTTGCAATTTGTTTGGCAAGAATCTTTACCAGACGAAAAAAAGCCAGTGACTATCTTGCCACTTAAAAGCACCGATTCTCCTACCTTTAAAATTCGGGGAGTTGAAGATGCGTCTTTGCAGGCAGGAAAACAAGAAGCCGAAGCTAAAAAAGCTAAAATATCTTTATTTAAAAAAGATGCAGAAGAAAAACCAAAAGAGTCAAAAGTTATTTCAGTTCCACTAATTGCCACCGAAAAAGGAAAATATTCTTTGCCTCCTATTGATTTATTAAGCAAAAACGAAACCGTTCCGCAGTCAGGAAACATTAAAGAAAATTCCTTAATTATTAAAAAAACCTTAGAAAATTTTGGTATTCCGGTGGAAATGGCGGAAGTTAATGTGGGCCCAGCGGTAACTCAATATGCTTTTAAACCCGCTGAAGGTGTAAAGCTTTCTAAAATTACCACCCTTTCTAACAACTTGGCGCTGGCGCTGGCGGCTCACCCAATTAGAATTGAAGCGCCAATTCCGGG
>CAYHFP010000013.1:12787-15149 GCA_964355995.1 uncultured Candidatus Saccharibacteria bacterium
CGAGCCACGGTGGTTTTGCGTAATTTGGTGGCCAACAATACTTATCAAGCCGATCCTGCTAATTTATTAATTGCTTTAGGGAAGGATGTTTCTGGCTTGCCAGTTTATACCGATTTGGCAGAACAGCCCCACATGTTGGTGGCCGGAGCTACTGGAACTGGAAAAACTATCTTTTTAAACTCTTTAATTTTAAGCATGCTTTATAAAAGTACGCCCGAGAATCTCCGGATGATCATGGTTGACCCTAAGCGCGTGGAATTTCAAAACTATAACAATATTCCGCATTTACTTTGCCCGGTTATTTATGATGCGCCAAAAACTATTAATGCCTTGCAATGGTTGGCTAAAGAAATGGAAAGAAGATTTGAAGTTTTTTCTGAAATCCCAACTCGCAATATTAAGAGTTATAACTCTAATAAATCAGTTATTGAAGAAGGAAAAGTTTTGCCATATATTGTTTTAGTAGTAGACGAATTAGCGGATTTGATGGCTGCCAAAGGTAAAGAATTGGAAGCGGGAATTGTGCGCTTGGCTCAAATGGCTCGAGCGACAGGAATTCATTTGGTGCTGGCTACTCAGCGCCCTTCGGTTGAAGTTATTACCGGTTTAATTAAGGCTAACATTAGTTCGCGCGTGAGTTTTCAGGTAGCCTCGCAAATTGATTCGCGAACCGTTATTGATACTTCTGGTGCGGAAAAATTACTTGGTATGGGAGACATGCTATTTTTGTCTTCTAAAAGTTCTAAAATTACTCGAGTTCAGGGCCCTTATGTTTCGGAAAAAGAAGTGAAAAAAGTCACTGACTGGTTAGATGAACAGGCCAAAATTATTGCAGAACCACAAGCCACTTTAATTGAGAGTTTGAAAGAAACTTTGGAGCGCGCCGACCAACAACAAGAAGAGAAGGGTGGAGGCGAAAACTTTTTTGGAGATGATGATCCTTTATTTGAAGATGTCAAAAGAATTGTTTTAGAAACTCAAAAAGCTTCGGCGTCTTTTTTGCAAAGAAGATTACGAATTGGTTATTCGCGGGCCGCGCGTTTAATTGATATGTTGGAAGATAAGGGAATTGTCGGCCCAGCTGATGGTGCCAAACCCAGAGAAGTGTATGCTGATAGAGCACAAGCTCCATTAGCGGATAGCTCAGGAAGCGGTGGAGCGGGATTGGATGAATCAGAAGAATCGATAAATGAATCTCAAGATGCTCTACCAGAAGAAAAAGATGATGCTTGGAAAAAAGTGTAAGTTTAACCCGTCATTGCGAGCTTGCGAAGCAATCTTATGGTTCAAAAACAAGGGTATATTTATATAATGACCAATGTGGCTGATACGGTTTTGTATACTGGCGTGACTAGTAATCTAGGAAAAAGAATTTACGAGCATCGAGAAAAATTAATCGAAGGATTTACAAAAAAATATAATATTACAAAATTGGTCTATTATGAAGATTTTGATAATATTGAAAATGCGATAGAAAGGGAGAAGCAAATAAAAGGTGGTTCTAGAAAAAATAAAATTGATTTGATAAAAAGTATTAATCCGGAATTTAGGGATTTATATAGTGAATTGTGAGATTGCTTTGGTGTGCCTCGCAATGACGATGGAATTAGTACCGTCATTGCGAGCGAAGTGCGGCAATCTTTATTGTGAATTGTGAGATTGCTTCGGTGCGCCTCGCAATGACGAATTAAAATAATTAATTTTTAAAAACTATGGCCAAAGATACAAAAGAAAAAAAGGAAACCAAAAAAGAATTACACGACAAGGCGCTCAACTCCGCTTTAAATGAAATTAAAGAACGGTTTGGCGAAGGTTCTATTATGAAGCTTTCTGAAACCAATAAAGTGAATGTGGATGTGATTCCGACGGGGTCTATTGCTATGGATTTGGCGCTAGGAGTTGGGGGAGTGCCCCGCGGTAGAATTATTGAAATTTATGGAGCCGAGTCTTCTGGAAAAACCACTTTGTCGCTCCACATCGTAGCGGAGGCGCAAAAAAAGGGTGGAGTGTGTGCCTATATTGATGCTGAGCACGCTATGGACCCAGACTATGCCAAGCGTCTTGGAGTAAATACTAATGATTTATTAATTTCTCAGCCTTCAAGTGGTGAGCAAGCTTTGCAAATTGTGGAAACATTAGTTAAGAGTGAAAAGGTGGATGTAATTGTGGTGGATTCTGTCGCTGCCTTAACTCCTCAACGAGAAATAGAAGGCGAGATTGGAGACCAACATATGGGGCTTCAGGCACGAATGATGTCGCAGGCTTGTCGAAAATTGTCCGCCATTGCCGCCAAATCTAATACCATTATTATTTTTATTAACCAAACCAGAATGAAAATTGGTATGGTTTTTGGTAATCCCGA
>CAYHFP010000014.1:0-15059 GCA_964355995.1 uncultured Candidatus Saccharibacteria bacterium
AAATTCTAATCAGATTTCTATCACAGAAATTGAGAAAAATCCTAAGAAACCATTTCATAAGTCGCGTCGCGTTGAGTACTCGGTGAAAATCTAAAAAAATTTTCATGCCAGAAAAAACTTATAATATTGCCATTGTCGCACCGACTCCATTTCATTATCACGCGCCGTTTTATCAAAAAATAGCCAATACCGATGGCATAGATTTAATGGTTTATTATTGCTCCAATGAAACCATTTTGGGCGTCGAAGTTGAAAAAATGTATTTAAGTAAAGGAATAATGGCCAAAAAAGAAGACATTTTAAGTGGTTATAAATATAAGTTTCTTAAAAATTATTCTTTATCGCCATCTTTTATGAATTGGCCTTTTGGTTTGGTTAACTTCGGGATTATTAATGAGCTCCGCTACAATAAATATGATGCTGTAGTGATTCAATCGTGGACTAATTTTACTTGGTGGTTGATTTCTTTGATTTGCTTGATTTATAAAATACCCTTGGTATTTATGACCGATTCGAATATTTTAGGAGAAATATCAAAGTCTAAATTAAAGTTAAAATTGAAAAATTTCCTGTTGGGGTGGTTTCTTTTTAAACACGCCAGTGGATTTTTAACTTCAGGAACCAACAACGAGGAATTTTATAAACATTATGGCGTGCCAGAGAAAAAGATTATCCGAATGCCATTTTCTTGGGGGTACGAATCTTTTTTGGATGAGTCAGAAAAAATAGGTTCACACAGGCAACTATCCCGAGAGAAAATGAATTTAGGGATTAATGACTTTGTTATTTTATATGTGGGAAGATTTTCTGAAGAAAAATGCCCAATGCTTCTTTTAGAATCCTACCACTTGATAAAAAATCCTCACAAGAAATTATTTTTTGTTGGTGATGGAATTTTGCGTAAAGAGCTAGAAAAATATATTATTGATAATAATGTTGCGGGAGTGGATTTTTTCGGATTCCAACAAAAAGAATCTTTATTTAACTTTTACAATGTTGCCGATGTTTTGGTAATGCCATCAAAAAGGGAAACTTGGGGAATTGTGGTCAATGAAGCAATGTGTTTTGGACTGCCGATTATTACTTCCAGTAAGGTTGGCGCTGCGATAGATTTGGTAAAAAATGGATTGAATGGATTTTTATTTGAATCAGAAAATAAAAAGGAACTGGCAGAAAAAATTGAATTAATGATGAATTTACCCAGAGAAGAATTAACATTACTTGGCATTAATTCTAAAAAAATTATTATGGATTGGGTTTTGTCTTACAATCCATCGGTGCAATTAAAAAAACTTTTAACATTAATACAATCATAATGCCTCAGCAACATTTTTTAAAAAAGATATCTTATAATCCGTGGGTGGTAAAATTAGTTTCATTTTTACACTTAAGAAATATTTCAAGGAAAATATATTTTTATTTTACGCACCCTGAAAATAATATTTTAGATGTTGCGATTTCTGAGTTATCAGCTAAATTTTATGTTTACACTCCTGATGAGTTGCGTCTTGTAGAATCGGTCACTGGGGACGAAGGCGAAAAAAAGGTTATGGAATCTTTTTTATCTTTTATTAAAAATGATGATATTATTTACGATGTCGGTGCTAATATGGGGACGTATTCTGTTTTGCTAGCTAAAAAAACAGGAAGCACGGGGAAAGTTATAGCTTTTGAGCCAGAGCAAGAGAGTTATAATATTTTTATTAAAAATATTGCACTTAATGGTTTACAAAATATTATCGTTGTTAAAAAAGCCTTGGGCAAAGAAAATGGACAGGCCCAGCTTTATATTGGCAAAACCACCGGAAATTTTAGTTTGGTAAAAAGTTATGAAGAAAATCTTGATGCCCAAACTATAGAAATTGTGCATGGTGATGAATTTGTTGTAAAAAATAATTTGCCGATTCCGCGCGCCGTAAAAATTGATGTGGAGGGATATGAATATAATGTGCTCACTGGCTTAAAGGAAACATTAAGTAACGCTTTGTGTAAAATAATTTGTTGTGAAATTCACCCCGGACTTTTCCCTGATGGGATTTTAGAAAAAGATATTTTAACTTTTATAAAGTCTTTAGGATTTAGCAATGTCGAAGTTTTTAAAAGAGGATTTAGTGCCTATCATATTATCGCGACTAAACCTTAAATAACATGAATGTTATCAAAAAAATTTCTTATCATCCTGTTATCGTTGGTGCTGTGCGATTTTTGCATATCCAAAAAATACTTAAATATGCTTATTATTATTTCAATCGGCCAAAGGATGGATTGGTGCCACTAGAAATTAGTGATATTAAAATTAGCTTATATATAGATAAGCCAGCTGAACTTAGATGTCTGGAATCAATCGGTAAGGCGGAGGGGGAAAAAAAGTTATTAGAAAAATTTCTTTTAGAAATTAATACCGGTGATGTGGTTTATGATGTTGGGGCACATTTGGGACTTTATACTATTTTTTTAGCCAAAAAGGTTGGGCCTAGTGGGAGAGTGATTGCTTTTGAGCCCGATAAAGATATGGTCAGTCACTTGGAAAAAAGTATTAAAGCTAATGACGTCTCCAATGTTTTGGTGGTTAAAAAAGCTTTGGGAGAAATGAATGGCGTGGGAAATCTTTATGAAGGAGAAACTATTGGTAATACCAGTTTGGTAAAAACCTATGAAAAAGTAATAAATCAAGAAGAGGTAGAAATTATTTCTGGCGATGATTTCGCGTTGGAAAATAATTTACCGATTCCTAAATTTGCAAAAATTGATATTGAGGGTTATGAATTTTCGGCACTCAAGGGATTGGCGAAAACTTTAAGTCATCCGGATTGTAAAATATTGTGCTGTGAAGTGCATCCGGGAATTTTGCCAGCTGGCATTACCGAAGATGCTATTGTGGAATTAATTAAATCTTTTGGATTTTTAAATATTGATACTCGCGAGAGGGAATTAAATTCTTATCACGTAATCGCACGTAAGTCATAATGATATGAGAAAAAAAGTATTAGTCTGCGCTTATTCTTGTGTTTCTGAAAGCGGGGTGAAAAATATCGGTGGAGAAGCCGAGCTTGGGATTAATATGGTAAAACAACTTAGTCGTTTTTTTGATGTTTCTGTTTTAACCCATTATCATAATAAAAAAGCCATTGAAGAAATTTTAACCAAAGAGCCACTACAAAATGTAAAGTTTTTTTACATTGCCTTACCTACATTTTTTAGTTTTTTAGAAAATTGGCATAAAGGCGGGATTCAAATTTATTCTTATCTTTGGCAAATAAAAGCTTACTTTTTTGCTAAAAACCTTCATAAAGAGGCAAATTTTGATGTTTTTCATCACATAACTTATGCCAATGATTGGATGGCAAGTTATATTGGTGCTTTACTAAAAGTTCCTTACATTCGAGGCCCTGGTGGAGGTGCGCATAGTGTTCCCAAAGCTTTTTTAAAAAATTATTCTTTTAAAGATAAGCTAGCGGAGAAAACCAGATCCTTGGGTCAGTGGGTTTTTCGGCACGATCCCTTTTTTATCATTGGGCAAAATAGGGCCAAGGCACTTTTAGTTTGTAATCAGGAAGCTTTTAATGCGATGCCTAAAAAGTGGCAGAAAAAAGCTCAGTTTTTCCCCGTTAATGGAATTACTCAAAAGGACTTAGATTTACTGCCTAAAAATAATAATATCAATGAAAGGTTTTTAATTATTAGTGCTGGAAAATTAATTAAAATAAAAAGTGTGGACTTGGCAATTATGGCTTTTAAAAAATTTAATGATTTAGTACCAGCGTCAGAATTTTTAATTGTGGGCGATGGGCCGGAATTTTTATCTTTACAAAAATTGGTTGCTGATTTGGGTCTGCAAAAAAATGTTATATTCAGAAAATGGATGTTGCGCGAAGAATTAATGCGCCAGATGGCAGAAAGTGATTTATTTGTTTTTACGAGCTTAAGAGATGGTGGTGGGGCAGTAGTCGTGGAAGCCATGGCGATGCAAAAACCGGTAGTTTGTTTTGATATTTCTGGCCCAGGGTTTCACGTTAATGATGAGTGTGGTATAAAAATAAAACCAACTTCGCCATCAGAATCTATAAAAGATATATCAATTGCTTTTAAAACATTATATGATAATAAAGAATTAAGATTAGCAATGGGGCAAAACGCTAGAAAACGAGCCCAAGAATATTACGATTGGGATAAATTAGGAGATACATTATATAAAATTTATGAAGATGTTTTTTAATTGGATAATAATAAAAGAAAAAATAAAAAATTCGCAAATAATCTTTTTGCCGATTTTTCTTTGGCTTTTGCTTTGGTCAACTTACAATACCGATATGTTTAGAATTTTTGCTACTGCTTTTTCTCGTAGCTTTTTTGATTTGGTGCACGGTGTGCGAAGCTTTTTCCCTTTTGTGGCCTTACTATTGGCAATAGGTATTTTGATTAAGGGGAAAAAGATAAGCACTGATTTTTTAAAAGGACCATTGGGTTTTCTATTTTTATACGCCGTGGTGGGAATTTTAGCTTCGCTGCTTTCAAAAAACATTTGGCTTTCTTTGTATTGGGGGATTTTATATATATCGGCGATGGTGGTGCTTTTAGTTTTTTTGGAAAAACCCAACGCTCAAAAATACATTTCTTATATTTTTTATTTTAATTTTTTTATCGCCGGCACGATAGCTTTGGCATTAACTGCGGTATTTTTTTTACAATCAGGTGGATTTTCTTTTATAACCCTTATCCAATTTTTACAAGGAAGACGTCCCTATGAAGGAATTAATAATATCGGCGCCGAAGTTTTAACCCTAGGAATGGCGGGCACTCGCCCTACGGGACTTGGCCGGTATGCGGGCCTTACATCAATATTATTATTGGCTCACTTTTGGTATCCTAATAAAAAAATAAGAATTATTTTTTATAGTTTGTTTGCAGTATTTTTTCCGATACTTATTTTTACGAGGGCTCGCACGTCGGTAGTTGGTTTTGCTCTGGCAATACTGCTGATGGCATTTTTAAAAGCTAAATCTAAGATTTCTTTTGTTTTTATTTTTACATCTTTTTTGCTTTTGCTTACGATGATTGATTTTTTCCCATTTTCAATGGCATATCTTAATAATGAAAATTTATTGCAAGAAGATACAGGGGTTTCCTATAAAGTGCCAACCAAAAAAGATGTTGCTAAACCGACAAGTAGGCCATATTTAATTTTTAACCAAAGAATAGAAGTTCCCGACAATATTACTAATGTTACGTCTTCGGAAATTTCATTTGATACCGTCACAACATTAAGCGGTAGAACCACCGGTATCTGGCCACAATCTTGGAATCTATTTTTGACATCTCCCTTGGTCGGTCGTGGATTTTTTGCCGATAGAATATTTTTAGAGGGCCAGCATGCACATAATTTATTTTTACAAGCCTTAGTGCAGACTGGCACCTTGGGTACAACATTTTTTACATTAACTTTGTTATATTCATGGTTTTTGGCAATTAAACTTTTTTTAAAATTTCCGCAAAATATTATTTTACTTTCAGCTATTGGTATGTTGGCCTATTTCACAATGCGTGGAATTACTGAATCTTTTGTCTTTTTCGGTGCTGATTATTTGTTTATGGTGCCCGTAATAGCGTATATACAAATACTTTATTTTAATGAAAAAAATAATCATCACGTCGGGGTATTATAACCCGATTCATATTGGACATATAAGTTTATTAAAGGAAGCCAAGACACTTGGTGATTTTTTGGTGGTTATTGTTAATAACGATGCTCAGGCAGAAATTAAAAAATCGGTGCAGTTTATGGCCGAACACGAGAGAATGGAAATTGTGGGTTCTATAAAATATGTTGATGAAGTTTTTTTATCGATAGATAAAGGGTTGTCTATTTCTGAAAGTTTAAAAGCGGTGGCACAAAAATATGCTGGCAATGAATTATTTTTTGCCAAAGGCGGTGATAGAAATTCGGGTAATATTCCAGAAGATGAAATCAAAGTTTGCCAAGAATTTAATATTAAGATTATAAATAACGTGGGTGGGGGAAAGGTGCAAAGTTCTTCGTGGTTAATAGAAAATGTAGTTAACGCATTTTTTCAAATTAAAAAAATAACACAAAATACTATGAAATCATTTTCATCGATACAAGTACTGGGAAATAAAATTGATATGGTACAGATTCCGGATGTTTTAGAATTAATGGATTTTTGGATTACCCAAGAGTCACAAAAAACTCATTGGATTGTGGCCACAGGAATGCATGGAGTTATGGAAGCTCAAAAAAATAAGGAATTTCAAAAAATGCTTAGTAGCGCCGATCTTTGGGCGGCCGATGGAATTTCTTTGGTGTGGATGGCACGCTTGAATGGATTTAATTTAAAAAAACGCGTGGCGGGGCCAGATTTATTTCACGCCTTTTTAAAAGTTTCAGCTCAAAAAGGCTACAAGAATTATTTTTTTGGCGACACCGATGAAACCTTGCTGGCATTGACTCAAAAATTACAAAAAGAATTGCCGGGCATAAAAACCGAATCTTTCTCGCCACCATTTAGAAAAATTACTCAAGAAGAAGACGATCAAATGATAAAAAACATTAATGATGCCAAGCCCGATGTTTTGTGGATTGGACTAGGTCTGCCAAAACAAGAAAAATGGATTTTTGAACACAAAGATAAACTAAAGGTTCCTGTTATTATCGGCGTGGGCGCTGCTTTTAAATTTGAGGCTGGCATGGTTTCGCGCGCGCCAAGCTGGATGGGAAATGCTGGTTTTGAATGGCTCCACCGATTATTTCAAGAACCAAAACGTGTTTGGCGAAGAGTTTTTATTGATGCTCCACAATTTTTGTGGTTTGCATTTTCAGAATTTTTAAAAAATAAATTTAAATAAAAGTATGACCAACTTCCTGCGATAGCAGGAAGTTGGTCATACTTATTGTTTTTAAAAATATGGCAGAAGCTAAAAAACGTTTAACTGATGAGGAATATCAGTTTATTTTTTCGCGAGCAGTAAGATTGTGCTTAGATTTTATTATCGTAAAAGATAATAAAATGCTTTTGGCAAAACGAGATATTGAACCTTGTAAGGGTTTTTGGTCTTTACCTGGGGGAATGGTCCGTCACCAAGAAAGTATTGATGAAGCTTCTCAAAGAATTATACAAAATGAACTGGGGTTAAAAATTCGTGAAAAAAAGTTAATCGGCTATATGGAATTTCCCGACGAAATAAATAAAGATGGTGTAAAAATTCATAGCGTCAGTATGGCTTTTTTAACAACGCTAGAAGATGGAGAGATAAAAGGCAGTGAGCAAGCCCACGAAATTGAGTTTTTTGAAGCATTGCCAGAAAAAGTTCACCCAACTCAAGCAGAATTTTTAAAAGAACGCTGGGAAGAGATTGTTGTGTAAAAATAAAAAATCGCTTGAAAAAACTAGGTAATTTGTTAAGATTGGGTAATATAAAAATATGGAGAAACAAAAACGAATTTTGGTTACGGGCGCGGGCGGATTTATTGGGCACCATTTAGTGCGCTTTTTAAAAGCGCGCGGATATTGGGTGCGCGGAGTTGATATTAAGTTTCCCGAATATTCTAAAATTGAAGAAGCTGATGAATTTTTACGCCTCGATTTAAGATTTTATGATAATTGTTTAAAGGCCACTGAAGGCATTGATGAAGTGTATGCTTTGGCTGCCGATATGGGTGGGATGGGGTTTATTATGTTTCATACTTCTGACATTTTGTATAATAATGTTTGCATTAATGCTAACACCGCTGAAGCTTGCAAACAAAATAAAGTAAAAAGAGTATTTTATTCTTCGTCGGCTTGTGCTTACCCAGAAGAAAAACAAAAAGAGGTAAATGTGGTGGCCTTAAAAGAAAGTGATGCTTATCCAGCGAATCCCGATAGTGAGTATGGCTGGGAAAAATTATTTTCAGAAAGACTTTATAGAAGTTACGAACAATTTTATCAGGTAAGAATTGCGCGCTATCATAATATTTTTGGACCAGAGGGGACTTATCAGGGCGAGCGCGCCAAGGCGCCAGCGCAGTTGTCTTGCAAAGTTGCAGAGGCCAAAGATGGAGAATTTATTGAAGTATGGGGAGATGGCATGCAGACCAGATCTTTTTGCTATATTGATGATTGTTTGGATGGAACTTATAATTTAATGAATTCTGAGGTAAAAGAAGTGCTAAATATCGGATCTGATAGATTGGTTACGATAATTCAAATGGTAGATATCATTTCAAAAATTGCCGGAAAAACAATACAGAGAAAGCATTTATTGGATAAGCCACAAGGAGTGCGAGGTAGAAATTCTGATAATGCACTTTGCAAAAAGCTTTTGCAATGGGAACCAAAAATTTCTTTAGAGTCGGGACTTAAAATTACTTACGACTGGATATTAGAAATGGTAAAGTAGTATCGCGGGGCTAACAAAAGAAAAGCTTCACCCCAAAAATAGACGGTCGTCTATTTTTGGGGTGGGGCTGATAATATGAATAAGGATTTTAAAATAAAAATAGTATTATTTTTGGGCGACGTGATGGTTACTCAAGTCGCTCTTTTTTTAGCTTTGTTTTTAAGAAATCACACTCTGATTAATCAGTTTCAGTATTTTTTTAATCGTTTTATTTTTTTGTATCTGCTTTGGATTTTAGTTATTTTCATTTTAAATCTATATGACCTTCATTTTTTTGCTAGGCCAATAGATTTTTTATTTAATATCTTGATTTTTTTTGTAGTTGCTATTTTTTTAAGTGCCACCTATTTTTATTTTATTACACCAACTTTTGCTCCTAAAGCTATTTTGCTTTTAGATTTAATAATTTTTTCTGTTGGATTTTTTGCCTTCCGATATTTCGCCCACATTTTTTTACAGACGTATATTTTTCCCAAAACCGATGCAAAGCATTTATATGAGAAAATGCATAAAAAAATATCGCTAGAAAATTTAGATTTAGAAAAAATCAATAAAAAAGAAAATAGACTAGAAGAATTTTTAAAAAGATTGCTAGATGTGGTGGTTTCAATTTTGGGATTG
This sequence comes from uncultured Candidatus Saccharibacteria bacterium, assembly GCA_964355995.1. GTDB lineage: Bacteria > Patescibacteriota > Minisyncoccia > Minisyncoccales > Staskawiczbacteraceae > VGLO01. The sequence continues at coordinate 9,016 of CAYHFP010000014.1, forward strand.
GTGGTTTGTGGCGCGCTATTTCCCATTATTGGATTGGCAATTGTCATAGATTCTCGCGGAGGCATTTTTTACTCTCAAGAAAGAGTGGGAAAAAACGGCAAGGTTTTTTTAATTTATAAATTCAGGAGTATGCGACAAAAAGATGAAAAGCAACAAGAGCTATGGCGAGAAAAAGAAAAAAATAACATTACGCACGTGGGCAGTATCTTGCGAAGACTTCACCTTGATGAATTACCTCAAGCATGGAGTATGCTCAAGGGAGATATCAGCTTTGTCGGACCCCGCCCAGAGTGGATTGAATTTGCCAAAATATTTGAAAAAGAAATTCCGTTTTATCAGTATCGATATTTGGTCAAGCCAGGGATTATTGGCTGGGCGCAGGTAAATTTTCCACCATCTCAGTCGGTAAAAGAAGCACAGGAAAAATTTGAGTATGATTTGTATTATATTAAAAATCGTTCTTTATTGTTGGATTTGGAAATTATATTAAAGGCGGTTAAACTTTTTTTCTTTTAGTCCTTCATCATAAAAATACTTTTAAAGATTTTTATAATGCAGAGCTTTTAAATTTGTGATAAGATAAAACATAATAAATTTATCTATGAAGCGAAATTATAATACTAGTATTTTTCTTTCTTTGGCGATTATTTTTTCGTGCTTTTTTGTTTCGCCTATTGCCAATGCTTCAAACCCGGGAGATGTGATAAATTTTAATGTTAATAAAAGTTTTGATATCTCTGGTAGCGATAGGGTATCGGCAGTCTTAGTTAAAAGTGCGCCAAATTTACATTTTTTTGTTGAAAAAACTTGGTGGGATGGGCAAAATCCTTTAAAGCAAAATGAAGTATTAATAAATTTAGATGCCCTATCAAATGAATTTAGTAACAAAATATATCCAACACTAACTTCGCAATTTGGGATTGAATCAAGGCCGGGAATTGATAATGATAATAAAATTACCGTTTTATTTCACCAAATGAAAGATGGTGCTATGGGGTATTTTCGTTCTTCTGATGGATATAGTAAGCTTCAAATTCCCGAATCAAATGAAAGGGAAATGCTATATTTAACAACCTCGCAAATTAGCAATCCTCAGCTTAAAGCATCTTTAGCACATGAATTTGTGCATCTTATTACCTTCAATCAAAAAGATAAAATTCAGGGAATTTCCGAAGATGTGTGGCTTAATGAAGCACGCGCTGATTTTGCCTCTACCATTATGGGGTATGACAATATTTATGATGGCAGTAATTTACAAAAAAGAGTGAGAGATTTTTTGAATTTGCCATCAGACTCGCTCACCCAATGGGAAGATAAAAAATACGATTATGCAGTGGTGAGTTTGTTTACTCATTATTTGGTGGACCATTATTCTTTGAATATTTTATCGGATTCTTTAAAATCCAAATCCGTTGGCATCGCCAGTATTAATGAAGCACTTTTAAAAAATGGCGCGAAGGAAGATTTCGCTCAAATTTTTACTAATTGGACTATTGCTATGATACTTAATGATTGTTCGGCTGGCGAAAAATATTGTTATTTAAACCCAAATATTGATAATTTAAAATTGAGCCCAGCTTTGATTTTTTTGCCCCTAACCGGAAATAGTTCTTTGTCTTCAACAAATATTACTAAAAATTGGTCTGGCAATTGGCAAAAGATTATTGGTGGAAGTGGTAATTTGCAATTAGAATTTTCTAGTTTGGCTGGTTTAAGATTTCAATTACCTTATATTATCTATGATAAAAATAATAGTTATGTGGTTAAGTTTTTAAAACTTGATAAAAACGGTAAGGGAATTATTGATATAAAAGATTTTGGCACCAAATATAGTTCTTTAATTATTCTTCCATCACTTCAATCAAAAACATCTGACTTTGAGGGCTTTGAATTGACTTATCCCTATACTTTCAAGGTTTCAATTGCAGAATCTCTTATAATAAAAGAAGACCAAACGATAATTCAAAATCTTTTAGACCAAATTGAATCTTTAAAAAAACAAATTATTGCTTTGCAAAACCCCGGCGCGCCCGCGGGCGCGCCGACAAATTCTAGCGCCTGCTCAATAAATAACAATCTTTATTTGGGGGTCTATAATAAAGCCGAAGTAACTTGCTTGCAAAATTTCTTAAAGTCTCAAGGGGCAGGAATTTACCCCGAAGCGCTTGTAACGGGGAATTTTGGTAATTTAACCAAATTAGCTGTGATTCGTTTTCAGGCAAAGTATCAAATCCCCAGCACCGGTTTTGTTGGAATTTTAACACGAACCAAAATAAATAGCCTTGTTGCAAAATAGGCTAATCAGCTCCAAAATGGCAAATAATATTTTCGAAAAATTAAAAAAAGAGTTACCTCACCTTCAGAAAAATGTTTTGCTAAAAAACTATACCACCTTTAAGATTGGTGGGCCGGCTTTGTATTTTTTGGTAGTAAAAAATAAAGAAGAATTAACACAGGCTATTGAAGTTGCTAAAAAATATAAGTTAGCGGTTTTTGTTTTAGGTGGTGGAAGTAATTTGTTAGTTTCAGATAAAGGATTTAAAGGATTGGTTCTGAAAAACGAATTTACTCATTTAACTTTAAAGTCAAAAAGCACGATTGAATCGGGCGCGGGCGTTTTTATGAAAGATTTGGTTAATGTATCCTTAGAAAATGGCTTGGCTGGCTTGGAGTGGGCTGGGGGGTTGCCCGGCACTTTTGGGGGCGCAGTACGCGGAAATGCCGGCGCTTTTGGCGGTGAAATGAAAGACTCTATTTTGAGCGTTGAAGTTTTAGACCATAAATTAAATCTTAAAAAATTATCCAATAAACAATCGCAATTTTCTTATAGAACTTCTTTATTTAAAAAAAACCAATGGTCTATTTTATCAGCTGTGGTAACATTAAAAAAAGGAGACAAGAAAAAACTAAAAGACATTGCTAATTCGCGCATCGCTTACCGCGAGGAAAAGCATCCATTGGAATATCCTAATGCCGGAAGCGTCTTTAAAAATGTGGCAGTGAAAAGTTTACCAAAAAAGTTTCAATTAGAATTTGCCGATAAGGTTAAACAAGATCCTTTTCCCATTGTGCCTACGGCGTGGTTTATTATCGGCGCTGGTTTAACAGGAAAAAAGATTGGCAGGGCACAGGTTTCTAAAAAACATTCTAATTATATTGTAAATTTGGGGGGCGCTAAGGCTCGCGACGTGTTGGCCCTAATAGAATTTGTGAAAAAAGTAGTTAAGAAAAAATATGGCGTAGTTTTGGAGCAAGAAATACAATTATTAAAGTAGAGCGACTCTAATCTACGAATGACACCCGAATGACCCGAATACGTATTCGTAAATTCGTGTGCGATTAGTAATTGGTGTCGCTATCAAAATGAATATTATTGTTAAGGCAAAAAATATTGAGCTTTCACCATCAGTTAATTATTTGGTAAATCAAAAGTTAGCTCCGCTGGGAAAATTTTTTAAAACAGAAGAAGATTTAAAAGAAATGTTTGTGGAGCTTAAAAAAGAGGATAAACATCACAAAAAAGGAGATATTTTTATTGTTGAAATCATTTTAATGCTTAAGGGCAAAAAATTAGTTGTCGAAGCTCACGGAGAGACTTTAGCTAAAGCAGTAGTGCGAGTCAAAGACGAAATGCAAATTGAAATTAAAAAATATAAAACTAAAATGATTGAAAAGCCCCGAAGAAAAATTAGAAAAAATTTAAGTAAAATTGAAGAAGTATAAATTAGATTTAAAAACTGGCAGAATGCCAGTTTTTATATTAATTTTAAAATAAATTGACATGTTGCTTGTTTTTAATTAGTATTTAATCCGACGGCCACTCGATTAAGTCCCTATTACTTGTGGCTACATATGCTATCTTTGTGAGGTAGAAATGTAGTGCGCTTTTTTCTTCGAGTCCCTGAACGATTTGGATTTGCAAAATAATTGGGTTATGTTTTGCAAGTTCATTCGTTAAAGTGTCGCCAGTGGCCATAATAGGGTGGTTCCACACAACCTCTGTTTCGCCCGCAGTCTCTAAGTCGGAAAAAACGCAAGGCTGTCCAGAACTTTGGCTAAGGCATAGGTGAAAATGTTACTCTAAGATACCCTGATAGAGTGACTAGCGGAAGGGGTTCCGAACTGCCCAATCAGTTCGGATTTTTTTATGTTTGACATTTTATTGCTTAAATAGTGATTTTTGGGTAACATTACGAAATAACAAGCTACAAATTACAAATCACAAACGTTTAGAATTTAATTTTTTAGATATTGTTTGTGATTTGTTTATTGTAATTTGTAATTTAGTTATTTTATGAATATATTTTCTAAAATTTTTGGCGATTCAAACCAAAAATATATTAAAACTTTGACCCCTTTAGTTGAAAAAATAGGTTCTTTTGAAGTTGAAATTCAGAAATTATCTGAGGTACAATTAAAAGAAAAAACTCAAGAATTTCGCACAAGATTAACTGGAGGTGAGACCTTAGACAATCTTTTGCCCGAAGTCTTTGCGGTGGTCCGCGAAGCTTCAAAACGAGTTTTAAATCAGCGCCATTTTGATGTGCAATTAATTGGTGGAATGGTTTTGCACCAAGGGAAAATCGCTGAAATGCGAACTGGAGAAGGTAAAACCTTGTCGGCGACTTTGCCGGCTTATTTGAATGCTTTGGAGAGCAAGGGAGTGCACGTGGTTACGGTAAATGATTACTTGGCAAAACGAGATATGGTCTGGATGGGGCAAATTTATAGTGCCCTTGGACTTTCGGTTGGTTGCATTACCAATGAATCGGGATTTTTGTATGATGCAAATTATAAAAATGAAGCGCAAGATGAAACAAGAGATGTGGTGGGCGGATTTAAAGTGGTGGAAAATTATTTAAGACCGGTTACGCGCAAAGAAGCTTACGATGCCGACATTACTTACGGCACCAATCACGAATTTGGATTTGATTATTTACGTGACAATATGGTTTATGATTTATCTCAAAAAGTTCAGCGTGGCTTTAATTTTTGTATTGTGGACGAAGTAGATTCAATTTTAATTGACGAGGCGCGCGTGCCGTTAATTATTTCTGGTCAGTCCGAAGATTCAACAGAAAAATATCGTCAATTTACAAAAGTGGTTTCGCATTTAGAAAGAGATATTGATTATAGTATTGATGAAAAATTAAAAGCAGTTCATTTTACTGAAGAGGGGCAAAATAAAGTAGTAAAAAATTTGCAAAATGACCCGTGGCTTCAAAATGATATTACCGCCACGCATCAATTGGAGTCGGCCCTAAAAGCCAAAACCTTATTTTTAAAAGATAGGGATTATGTGGTAAAAAACGACGAAATTATTATTATTGATGAATTTACCGGAAGAATGTTGCCGGGGCGCAGATGGTCTGCCGGCCTTCACCAAGCTATTGAAGCGAAAGAACAGGTAAAAATCCAACCAGAGTCCACCACGCTGGCTACCATTACGTTTCAAAATTATTTTAGATTGTATAAAAAAATATCTGGTATGACGGGAACCGGTTTAACGTCGGCGGAAGAATTTGATAAGGTGTATAAATTAGATGTGGCTATTGTTCCGACGCATCGGCCGATGTTAAGAAAAGATTTGCAAGATAAAATTTTCAAAACCGAAGCGGGAAAGTTTAGAGCGGTAATTGGTGAAATTAAAGAATTACATCAGAAAGGCCAACCGGTTTTGGTGGGTACAAAATCAGTTGAAAAAAATGAATATTTGGGAAAATTATTGGAAATGGAGGGCATTAAGCACGAAATATTAAATGCTAAAAATCATGAACGAGAAGGAGAAATTATTGCTCAAGCTGGTAAACGTGGCGCCGTAACCATTGCTACTAATATGGCTGGACGTGGTGTGGACATTATTTTAGGAGGTAATCCCGCCATTGCCGAAGATTCAAAAATAGTCAGAGAGACTGGCGGACTTTTTGTTATTGGAACCGAGCGTCACGATGCACGTCGAATTGATAATCAATTACGCGGGCGCGCGGGCAGACAAGGAGATACAGGTGCGTCACAATTTTTTGTTTCACTGGAAGATGATTTAA
>CAYHFP010000015.1:0-14534 GCA_964355995.1 uncultured Candidatus Saccharibacteria bacterium
TCCAACTTTCATTCCCAAAACTCCCAATTCCCATCCGCGAATTACCCCATTTTGTCCCAACTGAAATTCAAAAGGGCTTCTTCCGGTATTTAAACTAGAATCAAATTTAGTTCCATTTTCAAGTGTGCCAGTATAGTTTACGGTCACTTTATCGCCAGTTTTTGCCGCCTCGCCCTCACCCGCTTTTAGAATTTCCACCTTCATCCCCTCAATTTCAAATATATTATTTGTTGCTTCCATAGTATTTTTATTTACGTTATTATTAACTTCTATTTTTTCATTATCTTTCGGCGCATTATCATCCTCTTTAGGGTTTTCTACCATAAAAGAATAATACACCACACCATATACCACTAATCCTAACGCAACATACATTAAAATCCAATGCCAAAGTGGGCGCTTTTGATACCCATAATTTGTTTGATTATTTTCTTCCATGTATCTTGAAACTTGATTCTTGAAGCTTGAAACTTTACGCCGTAGTGTTTTTAAGTTTCAGGTTTTAAGATTTAAGTTTTATGATTATATTATCTCCATAATATTATTTTTATGAAAACAATGCAAATCATAAAATTCAAATAAAAAACCCTCTCTGCATTATGCATCGAGGGTCTACGAAAGAAAGAACAAATTGCCAGCATCATCGCGGGCAGGCGAAAATAATCTTTATTTCGCCCCGATAAACAGACTCTGTATAACTGGTCAACTTCGATCGAAGTGGAAAGTTGACTGCCTTTGAAGGTAAGCGAAAAAAATGTTGACAACCACTTGGGTCAACAACCAAATTTGTCCCGATAAAGGAGTCTGAATAAATACCAAGAAAATCGTAGCTTAAGCACAGTTCCAGAATCGTTTGGTTGGGACAAATCGCCAAACCATATTCTTGAGCGCGACGATAAATTTCTCCGATTGAAACTCGACCACGCAGACCAAGCTGAGATTCCATTGAAATAATCGCGAGATCAATTTCCGTTGGCTCAGCGACCTGATCTTTGAGTAAAATTTCAATGAGCTTACGCTTGCCTCTCGATAATCTTCCTGGTAATTTTTTTATAGCCCGCTCGTAATAATGCGGCGGAATTGACAATAGAGTCATTGTCTTCCAAATCGAGCACGAAAATCCATAGCTTCCCTGAAAAATCCGCGCCCCCTGACCAACTCCATTTTGCACTACCGACATCGAGTCTCTCCCCTGAATAGGTGAAGCGAAAAGTTAAAAAACGAACTAATTTCAATTTTACTCGCATCAAGCAACCTGTCAAGTCTTCACCCTTAGGGAAAATTATCGAGAAAGATTGAGAGGGCAGTTAAGTCTCAATTTTATTGACGAATATAATGGGGGTAGGGTGAAGACTCAAGCTTATTTATTTGACATTTTTATCGTTTTAGTATAATGTTAAATAACTTGATTTTTAAAATACTTTCAAAGTATTTTCTTTAAATTTCAGAGCGAAAATTTGATAGAATTTTCAGGCTTACCCAAAGGGTCCGCCTGAAAATTATTGCGAATTTGCAGTTGAAATTTAAAGAAAAGACTTGAAACTCTTCTTATATGTATTTTGAAAATCAAGTTAAATTATGGATAAATATATGGAATCAATACAAAAACCAGAGCAAAATACCGCAGAAGTGACTTTTTTAGGGCTTAACATTGCACCCAAAATTTTGGATGCACTTTTAAGTGCCGGATTTAAAACTCCAACTTCTATTCAACACAAAGTAATTCCCTTTGCCATTGAAGGCAAAGACATTATTGGAATTGCGCAAACCGGAACAGGAAAAACTCTGGCTTTTGGCATTCCCCTACTCCAACAACTTTTAAAAGACCCTGCAAAGAAGGGTTTAGTTATTTTACCAACTCGCGAACTGGCGCTTCAAGTTGAAGAATCTTTAAGAAAAATCAGCCGAGGGTTTGGAATAAAAACCGTCGTGCTTATTGGCGGAACGGGCATGTATCCTCAAGTAAAAGCCCTTCGCGAAAACGCTCATATTATTATTGGAACTCCAGGAAGAATTAACGACCACTTAGAACGAAGAACGTTAAGTTTACACAACATTGGTGTTTTGGTTTTAGACGAAGCCGACAGAATGTTTGATATGGGATTTGCCGAGCAAGTTAAAAAGATTTTGCAAACCGTTCCCAAAGAAAGACAAACCATGCTTTTTTCAGCTACGATGCCTGATGGAATTGTAAAAATTGCCAGCCAGAATATGAAACTTCCGTTGCGAATAGAAATCGCGCGCGCTGGAACGGCTGCCAAAAACATTGACCAAGAATTATTCGTCGTTAAAAAAGAACAAAAATTCCAACTTTTAAGAAAACTATTAGAAGAATATAAAGGAAGTGTTTTGATTTTTTTGAGAATTAAGTTTAATGCTAAAAAAATCTGCGATGATTTGAGAAAAATAGGAATCGCTTCAGCCGAAATACATTCTAATAGAACTCTAGGACAACGAAAAGAGGCCCTAGAAGGCTTTAAAACAGGCCGATACCGAGTATTAGTGGCCACCGACATTGCTTCGCGTGGAATCGACGTTAAAGGCATTGAATTGGTTATCAATTTTGACCTTCCCGAAAATGCCGAAGATTATATTCATAGAATTGGCAGAACCGGGCGCGCCGGAATGTCTGGAAAAGCCATTTCTTTTGCGCTTCCGGACCAAGGAGGTAAAGTGCGCGAAATTGAAAAATTAATGAGACTTTATTTGCCAATTACCAAAACACCAGACCTTTCCCAAATTCCAAAACAACCACCACACACCAGATCCGAAGACGCTCCAAGAAATAATTATTCTCAAAATAGATCCAGGGCTCCATTTGTGGGGAAGTATAATAATTCAAGCAAACCAAATAACCGATTTAGTCACAAGAAAAGATAAATTTATTTTTTGAAAAAAAAGCCCACGGCGCGCCGTGGGCTTTTGTATTGCGAAAAAAAATTTACGAACCGTACATTTTTTGTCTTATTTCTTCCAGTTGGGAAATTATTGTCGCATCAGTGATTGGCGAAAATCGGGGAAAGGTTTTTCCATCTTTAGCAACATCCCCCATCCACATATCTAGCGGACGCAAATCAAAAAGTTTTCCAGCCTTATAGACCGAAGATTCATACAGCGGACGATAGACCACCAAATTGGCATCTTCAGGCCGACAATCGTCTTCGGTATGAGAACCCACACCCACCACTTCGTAGGCGTAGTTATTCACGGCGCCATTGGGGTCGTGTTTGTAGTGATAATAAAAACCATTGACTGGCACGCGACTTGGAATTTTCATAAATTTCCCTTGCTAATTTGAATTACAAAATGCACCTAGTAACGAGCTAAATAAAATATAACACAAAATAATAAAATAAAAAATAGCGATACAAAAACGGCGCCCGCGGGCGCCGTTTTTTTTTAAAATATAATTCCTTATCCCGTCATTGCGAGGCACACCGAAGCAATCTTTTTTCACAACTGGATTGCCACGCTTCGCTCGCAATGACGCCCAAGAATTACACCGTTTTTTCCTTAATTAAAACATTTAACATCTTCTTCACTTCTTCCATACTTTTGTCATCGGTAATAGAAATCGGCACAGGCTCTATTTTTAATTTCTTGAAACCTTTTTTAATTTCAGTAATTTTTTTCTCATCCACCTCGTCGCTCTTACTCAAAAATACATATTCTGGTTTTTCCAAGAGTGCTGGGTTATAAGCCCCAAGTTCCGTTCTAATGGTTTTATAATCCGCTATAGGATTTTCTGCATCACAAGATACTAAATGAAATAATACTTTGGTTCGCTCAATGTGTTGCAAAAATTTTATGCCAAGCCCCTTGCCCTCGGATGCGCCCTCAATAATTCCGGGAATATCCGCCAAAACCAAATCAAAATAAACTCCTAAATTTGGTTCCAAAGTTGTAAAAGGATAATTAGCCACTTTAGCACTGGCGTTGGTTAATTCATTAAGCAAACTGGATTTTCCCACATTCGGCAAACCAATAAACCCCACATCGGCAATCATTTTTAATTCCAAACGCATCAAAAATGTCTCGCCCGCTCTGCCATCCTCATGCTCTTTTGGACTAGTATTTATGGCTGACCGAAAATGATAATTTCCTCGCCCTCCCCTGCCACCTTTGGCAATTAAGTGACGCTCGCCAATTTTTATAATTTCTAATGTTTTTTTATTATGTAAATTTTGAGCCACCGTTCCCACAGGTATCAATAGTATTAAATCTTTACCGGCGTGCCCGTCATGTAATTGAAATTTTCCATTTTCACCAGATTCAGCTTCAAGAACTTTTTTAAAACGAAATTGCCGAAGCGCGCTCAAATCAGAAACGCCTTCCAAATAAACATCTCCCCCGCGCCCACCAGCAGCACCCGTGGGCCCCAAAGACATCTTGGTTTTATTAAACCGGACAATTCCATCTCCCCCCTTTCCACCAGTAACCGTAATTGTTATATCGTCTATAATCATATAATTTATTTCGATAAAAATTTGCCCAAGTCTAAAATTTGGTCAATTTTAATTTGTTCTACAAAGTCGGGCATGTGACTAACCAAAATAATCGCTCCATCAAATTCGTTAATTGCTTTGGCTATTACGGGAATGTGCCTAAAATTTATGTGGTTAGTTGGCTCGTCTAAAATTAAAAGTCCCGGGCGTTGGAGCGCAATTTTACAAAAGGCTACCAATCCCTTTTGCCCCTCTGACAAATTTCCAATTTTAGTTTTTAAAATTTCAGAATCAATTAAAAATCCGGCAGCGTGACCGCGTAACTGTTGTTCGGAAATATCTTTGCCGTTAGTTATTTTGGAAAGCGTCTCGTGCACCGTGGCATTAAAATCCAAGTTAGAAAAATCTTGTCGATAGTAACTAATTTGCAAACCTTCTTTGGTATGCTCACCTTTGGCGTGTCCCGATGCCAATTTTTCTAATAAAGTGGTTTTACCAATTCCGTTTGGGCCGGTCAATAATAATCTATCACGTTTTCCTAATTCAATATTAACCTTTTTTTCGACAAATTTGTGGTTTTTGGCGATAGAAACCGAATCTAATTTAAGCAAAACTCCGCCAATGTCGTCTTGTGCCAAAATACTGAAATTTCTAATAGTTTTATCTTCTTGCCTTGAATCCACTTTATTTTCTTCCATTTCTTGGGCATCGGCGCGCATCCTTGAAGCCAACAATCTTAATCGCCCTACTTTGTTGGCAAAATAATTCATCTTTTCCTTTTTTTCAATAATCTCTTTTTCTAAGCGCGCGTTTTTACTTTCATCTTTTTTAATTTGGGCCGCCACTTGCTCCAGCACATCAAAATAATTTCCCACAAACCACTGCACCTTTTTGGTTTGAGTATCCAAATACAAAACGCCTTCGGTAAAAGAATTCAAAAAATCCGCATCGTGAGAAATTACCACACAAGTTTTGGAATAATTTTTAATAAAATCGGTTAAATGTTTAATTCCTTCTTTATCCAAATTATTGGTTGGTTCATCTAAAAGCAATAAATCCGGATCCTGAATTAAGGCAGACGCCAACAAAAGTCGTGCCTGCTGACCACCCGAAAGAGTTTTTACTTTCCTATCGTGTGGCATCGCCAAGTTTACAACTTCTAAAATATTATCAATTTTTGGGTCAATATCATACACTTTTTCTTTAAAACATTTTTGGAAAAATTCGCGCACGGTTAAATCCAATTCATCGCGCGGAATTACCTGACGAGCAGTAGAAATAGTTAAATTATTTAAAATATTTATTGCACCACTTTCGGGATAGGACTTGGCCATAATTAATTCAAAAATCGTGCTTTTGCCGGCACCATTTTGCCCCATTAAAGTAATTTTTGAACCTCGGCGAATGCCAAAATCGGCCTCAACTAAAATTGGCTTGGTAGCTGTCCATTCAAAGGAAACTTTATTAAATTTTACGATTGTTTCGTTACTTGACATGAAAATTTATGAAATAAATTTTCACCGAGTACTCAACGCATTGAGTGCTTGGTAAATTTTCACCCAGCACAAAATGCTTTTACATTTCTGTGCTTGGTATTCTTTTATACCCTATTTTGAGAAAAAAATCCAGCCCTACGGAGTGCCCCGCCTGCCTGCCGGCATGCAGGCGGGGCACTCCGTAAAAACAAAAATCCGAGTAAAATCTCGGATTTTTGCTACGTAAACTGACTTTTACTAATTAAGAAAGGTGTTTTGAAACTAATTTTGTCATTTCAAACATATCTACTACAGCCTTTCCTCCAAAAACTACTTTCAATTTAGCATCGGCAACAATATTTCTTTTTGCCTTTGGATCTTGAAGGTTATTGCTTTTAATATACTTCCAAAGTGCTTTTACTACTTCAGAACGAGGCATAGGTCCCTTCCCAACAACTGCTTCTAAATCAGCAGTAAGCTTTAATGGCTTCATAAAAGCTGAATTTGCTTTTGGCATAACTAGTCAGCGACACTAATTACTAATCGCACGCTAATGTACGAATATCGTATTCGTAAATTCGGGTGTCATTCGTATATTGGAGTCGCTTGTTTTAATATGTTAATTATATTATCTACCCCCCATTATACTATACCTAGGGAATATTGCAATCGTGTCAAGCAAAAAATGAGTTTTTTCTTGCATTGAAATAAAAAACCGTAGGCAAAACCTACGGCATCGAAAACTAAAGCTGACACACAAAGTCGTTGCAAGGATTTTCTCCCTCAAGTTTCCTGAACCCATTTTTCATCCAGAATTTTTCATTTTCAAATCCAGACACTTGAGTGGCACGCACGTTTCTTAGATTATTAGAGAGTGCCCACTCTTTAATTCTACCAATAGCGTCGGTGTCAAATCCATCTCTTCGTCTATGGGCAGGCAACGTGGTCATGGTAGCAATCACCAAATCGGAATCTGTTTGGTAGTCCATCAAAATAATTCCGATAGTAACTATCGCCCTATGATCGTCAAAGAAAAATTTAATTTTATAGTGCAATGCCGAAACAACCCTTTCTTTCCCTAGTTCATATTCCACTCTAGCACCAAAATTTCGTAAATCTGAAACCATGCCATCTATCCACAACTTTTTTTCCGCGACTTTCAAAACCCATTCATTGATATCAGTTTTTTGCATCACGCTTCCCCTTATTGTTAACGAACGAAACCGAATTTAGTCTATCATAAATTATTAAAAATACTATTCTTAGTGCTTGTTAAAATAATAAGAGTAACAATGTAATCATTAACGGAGTATAATCAATATACGTAATATAAAAGTCGAACCTATTCGTTTAAAATAGTTCTATAAAATAAAATTTAATAAAATAACGCTTGGTCTGGATGCGCTCTGCGCACCCCCTCTTCGCTCATACTTATGGAGAAAAAAAATAAATTATTGATTGTAATAACTGTTGTTTTAGTTTTCGTAGTTGCTACTTATTTTGCCTTTCAAAATAAACAAGGCGCTTTGCAAACTGCAACCGAAGATGATTCAGTGGAATTAACTCAAGACACTGCCCCTGCTCAAGTAGAAGGTGCTGTAGTAACTACACCAATTTCGTATGCTCAAGCTTTAATAAAATATGCGGACAGAAGAATTCAGCTTGATAAAATATGCCAAGCACATCCGAATATTGTAACCTATAAAGATAATACGGGTATTATGATTGATAATCGCTCTGCAGAAACTCGCACTGTCAAAATTGGTACAACCTTTACCATAAAACCTTACGGATTTAAAATCTTTACTCTGCCAGATATTTACCTGAAGTCAAAAACCATTTTGGTTGATTGTGGCCAATATCAAAATGTAGCGACTGTCTTAATCCAAGAATAATATTTAAAACAAAAAATCGCGCCCTGCGGGGCGCGATTTTTTATTACATTTTTTAACGATAAAAAACCAATCGGTCATCAATCACTTCAAAATATTTTGAAACCCCCACCGATGGCTTGGCAGTCATTGGTTCATTAGGTTTTCGCTGGGCATAATTTACAATAATTTTACCGTTTTTAAATTCGGTTGTTTGCGGAGCAATTCTATCACCTAAAAAAAGTGCATTGACGCCATCGATTCCATTATCTGAGCCAAGTGCTACGGCCACATAATAAAAAGTTCCGCTTCCACCGGTAGTTTGAGTCAAAAGAAAAACACTATCTGTTTTACCATCACCATTAAAATCATCTTTTATTTCATTACCAAAATATTGAGTTATTACTTTAGTCACTGAATTAGCCACCACTCCCTGCTCGGCCCTGCCATTTATTAAAGCAACATTTTGACCTTCAATAGTATACGTAGCATTTTGTGGATCAAGTGAAAAAATTTCTTTAACCTGTGGCCGATAATTTAAAACACCAACCACAACCAAAAAAATCACTGCAACAGATACACCAAGATATAACATTTTCTGATTTTTCATATAATTTAGTATACTCTTATAACCTAAGAGAAACAAACGGGTTGAAATTTATCTCGCAATTTAGTATACTTTTAATTACGCAAAGCACATTCCCCGTGACTTCAACTTATTAGAAGACAATCGGCGGAAAATATATAACAATATTCCCCTGTAGCTCAGCGGTAGAGCGTCTCGCTGTTAACGAGAGGGTCGTAGGTTCGAATCCTACCGGGGGAGCCAAAAGCAAAAAGCATCCACAAGATGCTTTTTGCTTGCATTGTCACGCATAAAAACGCACAATGAAATAAAACCAAATGAAGGCCATTTTTAAAAAACGAACAAAATTACACACAGCTATATATATTATTTGTGTAGTTTTGGTGTTTATTGGCGGAGCTTATTTTTTATTATCTCCCAACTACATAGCGTCTGTAAATTCAGATCTTGAAGATATCAAAAAATATATTACTGAAGAGAAAATAAAACAAGAAAAACTGGAATTTCAAAAAACACTCGCCCCGGGCGAAGAAGTAGTTGAATTATATAATAAAGAACCAAAATATTTTCAAGTCACCAATACCTGCGATTGGCAATTTTTAGGCAAAGATTGTGTTTTGGCAAGAATCGGTCCCGGCACATCATATCCAGAAGCCTACTTGCATTATGAGCGACTCGGGATATTTCCTGTGCGCATCAGGCAAGGGCAAACATTCCCTGTAACAGCTCTCATCAAAGCAAGCGACGAAAGTTTATGGTATAAAGTTGGCATTAATACAGCAAAAGTGACTTTTCCTGAACGACTTAAAACTGATTGGTATGTGCCCGCCGCTCATTTTACCCTTGTAGATAACACTCCCATTAACCCCCTGCAAGATTCTATTAAGCGTATCGTTATTATTCTTAGCACCCAAAAGCTTTTTGCCTATGAAGGGAAGACGCTATTTATGGAGACGAAAATCTCCACGGGAACAGCAAATATTGGGCTAGAAACCGATACGGGAAATTTTCATATCTTCAAAAAAAATCCTATGACCATTATGGAAGGCCCCCTACCAACGATGGTGAGTATGATAACTGAAAAAAATCTAGCGAACTTTGAATACACCCTGTTTGTGCCCTATGCCATGGCTTTTGCAATGACCCCCGAAGGGATTGCCTTTATTCATGGCGCCTATTGGCATAATGGTTTTGGAAGTGAACGTTCGCATGGATGCGTTAATCTTATTTATGAAGACGCATTGAAGCTTTATAATTGGACTCCCGACCCTTTGGTAAAAAGAATTCCCGTTACCGTCTTACCTTAAATGTTATTACGCAAGCTATCATATTAACCACTATCGTGCTACGATAAAAATATGTCACTATTAGAAATATCTCAAATCATATTTAATCTCGTAGCTTCGCTGGCGGTAATTATAACCACCGCTGTTATTGTTTTCATAGCCTACGACATTATTATATTTCTTAAATTGATTAAAAAATTTCTGGCCGACGTTGGTAAAGAATCATCTGAAATTTACCGAAAAATAGATAATTTTTTGCAAGGTATTCTAACGATGTCATTTATCACTAAGTTTTTTCAGAAAAAAAATAAAAAATCAAAAGATTAAAGCTTGATTCTTGAAGCTTAAACCGTAAAGGTGCAGGGCTCAAGTTTCAAGATTAAAGATTCAAGAAAAACTATGAAAAAAGATAACGCAATCAAATTTTTAGAAGGAGCGGTGGCTGGTGTTGCATTAGGAGTTGCTGCAACTTTGTTTTTAAATTCAAACAAAGGCAAAGAAATTACAAGTAATATTAAAGATGCAACGGCTGATTTTTATAAATCTATTTCTCCAAAATTAAAAAAATTAGGAAAAATGGGTGAAAAAGAATATAAATTATTTATGAAAGGCGCAGCTGAAAATTATACCAAAACTAAGAAAATTTCAGGAGATGCAGCAAAAAATCTTATTAAAGATGCTGAACAATCTTGGAAACACTTTTCTAGCCATCTAGGAAAATAAATAAATACTTTTTAACAAAAAATCGCCTTTTAGGCGATTTTTTGTTAGGATAAATTAATAAATTATGATTGAAATTGAAAAAAAGTTTATTTTAACTCCAGAACAAGAAAAATCCCTCACTGAAGGGGCTGAATTTTTAGGTGAAAAGAAATTCACCGATGTATATTATGATGACGATAATTTTTCTTTAACTAAAAAAGATATTTGGTTACGACAAAGAGATGAAAAATTTGAATTAAAGCTTCCGATGAACGAATCTATTGAAAAGAGAATTTCTGATCAATATCTCGAGCTAGATAACGAAAAAGATATTTTATCTGCCAGTGACTATAAACCCTTTTGCTCTGTCACTACCACCAGAAGAAAATATAAAAAAGATGATTTTGGAATTGATTTAGATATTATGGATTTTGGATATACGTTAGCTGAAATAGAATATATGACCGAAGACGTCGCAAAAATAAAAGAAGCCACTCAATCTATTATTGAATTTGCAAAAAAACATCATATTGATACTAAGGCGGTAATTCGCGGTAAAATTGTAAAATACTTAGAATTAAATAACCCAGCCCATTTTCAAGCTCTCATTAATGCCAAAGTAATTAAAAATGTATAAAAAAAGCGGTCAGGTTGCAGTTGCAACACAGACCGCATGGAAACACTATGCTTGAGTCGAATGAACTGGAGAAAGAGAAATGCATCTCTGAAGGCGCTGAATCTGAACTCTCAGATTAGCGATATCCCAATTGTTATCGATCTCAAAATCTGGTGAACTCGGACGATAAAGCTCGTTGGAAGCCAAATCTTGCCGATCAAAATCAGCTCGAGAAAGAGAGTCTTCCCCAGCTTTTCCTCCCGAAACACGACCGCGAATTCGCTTGTAACGGGTATCAGCACTCGCCTCAACCCAAATTACTTTCGTGCCGGGAAAAATCAGCTTCAAATTCTCGTCCGTTTCTTTGCGGGCACCAGGATAGAAAACAATGTTGGTTTTCGCATTTTCGATGCGATTGCGAACAGCGTTCGATAGCCAACCTGGAAATTCCCCCGAAAGAGAAATGAAAAATTTGGCACAATTATCCCGATTGAACGAGATGCCTAATAATTCAAAAGCCTCTTTGATGATATCGCTGGAGTTGATCATTGTGACTAATCCAGAGCCAACCATATCCCTTAACAGGTTGCACGCCGTGTCTTTCCCACAACCCGGCTTTCCAAAGAAAATGAAAAGAGACTTATTCTGAAACATCGCCTGATCCTTTCCACGATTGTGGTGTTGAAAAGAACTGAAACTCTAATCGTCAAAAAAACAACGATAGAAGAATCATACCACTTTGCCCAATATCGTGTCAACACTTTTATAAAATTTGAAATTGACATTTTAAGACTAATCAGATAAGGTTTTATTAGTTGTTTGAAAAATTTCTTTTTCCCTTAGGAGCAAGCAAATGAAATGCCCGCAAGAATATTTTTTGCAAGAAATTCCTAAAAGGGGTGACCTAGTTGAACTTGATGTTATGTCACTAAGAGGCAACCACCTTGGAGAAGGATATGTAGTAATTCACGAAGTTTCTAAAGTGACCAGGATAATCAAAAACAATAATGGTGAAGTTCGCATTATTTGTTTGAATGGTTTTGTTGTTAAAAGAGTTAAAATTTCGAAAAATCTAAAATCATACGTAACGCTCAATAGAAGAATACTAAATGCAGAACTTTCAATCATAAACGGAGAATAAAAAAACCATAAACCGCGTCAAAGATGCGGTTTTTATATTTTAAAACAACCAAAAAGGCGTCCCGCAGGACGCCGTTTTTAATCTATTCACCAAACTTTATAACTTGATAAACTTGATAACTTTTAACTAAGTTATATATTCCAATGATTCGTTTTATTAAAGTAGTCATCGGTTCGGTCAATAATTTTTTTCATAATTTTCACGCATTCTACCGGATATTTTCCCACTGCAGTTTCATCAGAAAGCATCAAAGTATCAGCTCCATCAAATACCGCATTAGCCACATCGGTTACTTCAGCATAAGTAGGATGAGATTTTTCCACCATAGAAAGCATCATTTGAGTGGCCACCATGGCTGACTTTTTATGCCAATGAGCGTGTCGAATCAATTCTTTTTGCAAAATTGGCAATTCTTCTAGTGGCATTTCAATTCCCAAATCTCCGCGCGCAATCATAATACCATCAGATTCTCTGATAATTTTATCAATGGAATCCATCGCTGTTCCGCGCTCAATTTTAGCAATAATTTTTATATTAGGCCCAATAATTTTTCGCAACTTAATAATGTCTTCTTCAGTTTGCACAAAAGACAATCCCATATAATCCACCCCAACCGAGGCACCAAAAGCAGCGTCTTTTTCATCCTTAGCAGTCAATCCTCCGCCTGACAAATTAGTTTTTGGAAGGTTGATTCCCTTTTTACTTGAAAGCACTCCCCCGCGTTCAACTTTGCAATAAATTTTACCGTCGGCAATTTTAGTAATCACCAATTCAATCGCACCATTAACCAAATAAAAAGGATGGCCAACTTCTAAATCGTTAATCAAATCGGCAGAATCAATCGGCACGCAAGTTTTATCATTCGCATCGCATTTATCAAAAGAGAATGAATATTCTTCACCATCTTTCATATGAATTTCTTCTGGCAAAACACCAACTCGAATTCTTGGCCCACAAAGGTCTTGAAATACTTTTACTTTAATTCCAGTTTCTTTTTCTACTTTTGCCAAATTTTCTTTCAATTCTATTAACTGCTCATTGGAAGCGTGCGCAAAATTTAATCGCGCAGTTTCCATTCCGGCCAGCGCCATTTGTTTTAAAATTTCATAGTCCCCTGATCTTCGACCAACGTTGGCCACAATTTTTGGATTCATTTTAGTAGGCGACCCTAATTTACGAATAACATCCGAATTTACGAATACGGGCACGCGAATAGCACTCTACGAATGTGCCCACGCAAATACGGATTAGTAAATTAGAGTGCGATTAGTAATTGGTGTCGCTATTTATTTTAATAATAATCTTTTATCTTCTTTAAATCAGCGTGTCTTCGTAATTTTTCTAGAGCTTTTTCTTGAATTTGCCGAATTCTTTCTCGGGTTACACCAAATTCTTCTCCAGTTTCTTCTAGCGTATGCATCACACCATCTTCTAAACCAAACCTCATACCTAAAATTTTTAATTCTCGACCGGTCAACTCGCTAGAAATTTCTTTCAATCGGTCTTTTAAAAGGCTTCTCGTCGCCTCCACATTTGGCGCCAATGTTTTGTCATCTTTAATAAATTCCGCCAAAACACTATCTTGTTTATCTTTATCTTCTCCAATCGGAGTTTCCAGAGAAATGGCTTTTTGGGCAATTTTTCTAATGTGATGCACTTTTTCAACATCCAACCCCATTTCTGAGGCAATTTCTTCTGCCAAAGGCTCACGGCCCAACTCCTGTAAAAGGTTTCTCCTTATTTTAGTATATTTTGAAACCGTTTCAATCATGTGCACTGGAATTCTAATCGTTCGGGCTTGATCGGCAATAGCACGTGTAATGGATTGCTTAATCCACCAAGTAGCGTAGGTTGAAAATTTATACCCGCGTCGCCAATCAAATTTTTTCACCGCTTTAAAAAGTCCTAAATTTCCTTCTTGAATTAAGTCCAATAAGGTTAAATTTGGTGAGCGACCAATATATTTTTTCGCAATAGAAACTACTAATCGCAAGTTTGCGAGCGCCAATTTATTCTTAGCATCTTCTTCGCCGTGCTCAATTCTTTTGGCTAATTCTTTTTCTTCTTTAGCTGACAAAAAACTAGACCGCCCAATTTCTTTTAAATACATTTGAATTGGGTCAATTTTCCCTAAAAGAAGTTTTTTACCTTTCTTTTCTTTTTTCGTTTCTACGTGTAAAAATTCCCTCACTTCGCGCAATGCTATGCCACGTTCTTTTAATAAATCATAAATTCTTTCTAGCTCATCAACATTGCTTTCTATATTAGGAATAGAATTTAAAATTTCTGAAGTAGTTAAAAACCCTCGCTCTTCTCCCAATTTCAAAAAAGCGACCAACAACGAATGCGTCATTATGACTTTCTAAAAAAATACCCATTAACACAACTATTTTAACCCTCTCAATTTCTTAG